>DCTS01000034.1:20954-28609 GCA_002329645.1 Lachnoclostridium sp. UBA1434
TGGTGGATGAATACCAGGATACCAATACAGCCCAGTTTGAGCTTATCAGGATGCTCGCTTCCGGGTATAACGAGCTGGGTGATCGGGAATATAACCTGTGTGTTGTGGGTGATGACGACCAGTCCATATATAAATTCAGAGGTGCTAATATTCGGAATATCCTGAATTTTGAACATGCCTTCCCCAATACTAAGGTTATTAAGCTTGAACAGAACTACAGGTCGACTAAGAACATCCTTGATACCGCTAACGAAGTCATAAGAAACAACAGCGAAAGAAAGAGCAAAACACTATGGACTGCCAATGAACAGGGTGAGCCGGTATGTTATACCCTGTATGAAACGGACCTGGACGAGGCCGACGGCATAATTGCCGAGATAAAAGAGATGGTTGATGACGGCAAGGCCGGTTACAATGATTTTGCCGTACTTTACCGTATGAATGCACAATCCCGTGTGTTTGAAGAAAAGCTTGTATTAAAGAACATTCCATATAAGATCATAGGAGGCACCAACTTCTATGCCAGAAAGGAAATCAAGGATTTGCTGGCTTATTTGAAGACAATAGATAACGGACTTGACGATTTGGCGGTGAAAAGGATAATCAATGTTCCAAGGCGGGGTATAGGCCTTGTCAGCATTGATCGTATAGACAGATATGCGCTTGATAACGGATTAAGCTTTTATGAGGCATTGGTGCGCAGTGAGGGCATACCGGGACTTGAACGCATATCCTCCAAAATAATTCCATTTATCAGCCTTATCGAAAGCTTAAGAAGAAAGCTTGAAGAAAAGGATTATACACTTAAGGATTTAATTGATGATATCCTTTCCTTAACCGGATACTTAAAGGAGCTTGAAGAAGAGGATTCCGACGAGAGCAGGGACAGGATAGCCAATATTGACGAGTTTATTAACAAGGTGGTTTCCTATGAGGAAAATGCGGCAGAAGAGCCAACCTTAAGCAGCTTTTTGGAGGAGGTTGCTTTGGTATCTGACATTGACAGCCTGAATGAGAATAACGACAGGGTTGTATTAATGACCTTACACAGTGCTAAAGGGCTGGAATTCCCCTATGTGTATATATGCGGCATGGAGGAGGGCATCTTCCCCGGGTTTATGTCCATATATGCTCAAAATCCCCAGGAGGAAATCGAGGAGGAACGGCGCCTTTGCTATGTGGGCTTTACCAGAGCTAAGAGGCGCCTGTCCTTAAGCGCAGCCAGAAGGCGCATGCTCAGGGGCGAGGCTCAGTTTAACAGGCCCTCCCGTTTTATACAGGAGATCCCGCCGCATCTGCTTACGGCAGGCTCGAATATGGGCAGCGGCCTGACCGGGACTGCAGGCAATGGTCTATCAGGAGCTGCAGGCTATGGCATGTCAGGGTCTGCTGGCTATAGTAAGTCAGGGTCTGCTGGCTATGGTAAGTCAGGGTCTGCTGGCTATGGTAAGTCAGGGTCTGCTGGCTATGGCATCTCAGGTGCAGGCAAGGGTATATCAGCTTCAGGCTCGGGTATGAAAGGGGCTGCAGACAGCGATGACAGGAGCATATCGGGAGGCAGGCGTACATCTGCAGCAGATGCCGGCATGTCTTCTTATTTATCATATATGATGTCTGAAGCCAAGGATATCTCCGGCAGCAATATGGGGACCCTTGATTATGGAATCGGAGACACCGTAAAGCATGTCAAATTCGGCCTCGGAGTTGTAACAAACATTACAAAGGGCGGGAAGGACTACGAGGTTACGGTGGATTTCCCCAAATTCGGCACTAAAAAGCTGTTATCCTCATTTGCCAAATTAATCCGTGTTGATTAGCCCACAATGAATTTTTATCTGAATAAAAATAAGAACAATAGATATTATAATTATTGCAGTATTCAGCCAAATGCAATTGCATGATTTTTCCCGATATATAATATATTTAAGTGTGAAAGGATGTGTTGGCATGACTAATAAATTCGAGGATTTCCTTAATGCAATGAAGATTGGACAACTTATACACAGAAAGGAGCCCGATCGGAAAAGACATACCGTAATGTGCGTGCTTGCCATCATCGGAGGCGTGGCTGTGATTGCCGCTATAGCCTATGCGGTATATCGCTATATGAATCCGCGGTACCTGGACGACTTTGAGGATGATTTTGATGATTATGAAGACGCTGCAGATATTGTAGATGAACCTGATGAGGAGATTACAACAGAAGAACAATGATATTAAAAATAATGCCCGTGCCGTGAATGGCACGGGCATTATTACTATTCCGATGGTATGAAATGGCCTCCTGATGAACAGGAAGCACATTTACATTTATTACTTAATTGCTTCTTTCGCAAACTTAGTAGTAATAATATCCTCATAGGGAACCCTTTTTGATAACTCTCCCGCTTCATCCAGAATATCTTCCAGAAGAATGAGGCTTTCCTCCTCAAATATCAGGTTTTCCTTCCAGGTATCCTGATCATAATACCTTGTTACAAGCAAGGTCAGCGTATCGATATCCGTTTCCTTGAACTGCCCCTTAATTGCCCCGGCAATCTCACCGGGATTATGGCTTTGTACATAGTCCAGTCCTTTTTGTATTGCATTGGTGAAGCTTTGTATTACATCGGGATTTTTCTCAATATAGCTTTTTCTGGCTGAGAATGCCGTGTATGGAACTTTACCGCTCTCCACTCCCAGGGAGGCGACCACCCTGCCTGTGCCCTCAAGCTCAAGAGCCGTTGCGGCAGGTTCAAATTCGATGGTATAATCCCCCTGTCCTGATACGAATGCCTGGGATGTCAGCCCGAAGTCAATGTTCTGGATTATTGTAAGATCCTTTTGGGGGTCCATCCCATGCTTTTTCAGGATGTATTCAAATACCATCTGAGGCATTCCGCCTACCCGGCCTCCTATCACGGTTTTCCCCTTCAGATTCGTCCAGGCAAAGTCCTCGTTCTTATCTCTTGACACAAGGAAATTACCTGCCCTTTGCGTAAGCTGCGCAAAATTCACCACATAATCCTGTGCGCCTTCGTTATATACGTATATTGAAGCCTCCGATCCCATGAAGCCTATTTCACATTCGCCGCTCAACAGCGCTGTCATCGTCTTATCTGCGCCAAGGCCGTTCACCAGGTTCACCTTCAGACCTTCATTCTCAAAATAACCCTTTTCAAACGCCACATACATGGGAGCATAGAATATCGAATGGGCAACCTCGTTAAGGGTGATTTCCTTAAACTTTTCGCTGCCTTTGCAGCCTGAAAACAGCAAAAGAACCATGGTGAGTACAGCAAGTACACATACTGCCTTCTTCCTCATAAATACCTCCGGAATAATATATTGCCTCTAATAATATATATTCCGAAGGTTAAAAATGTGCCTGTAGTAATTATAAATAAAAAATTCCTTTGAGGGTGTGGTAGGGGGACGGATGTGACAAGGGGACGGATGTGACAAGGGGACGGAGTTGTTGACACACATGACACTTGTGTGTCAACAACTCCGTCCCCTTGTCACATCCGTCCCCTTGTCACACCCTTGTCACATCCGTCCCCTTGTCACATTGCTCCCCTATAATTTCCTTATACAGGTCAAGTCCGTAGCTGGTCCTTTCCGGCTCCCTTATAATCATCTTGTAGGTTCTGGTGCCGTCCTCCAGCCGCTGCGCGCTTAAGAAAAGCGCTTTTTCCGGCTGCCTGCCATAAAGGGTTCTGGTAAATTCATAAAGATGGGTAACCATGACAATATTGGTCTTATTCTCGTACAATGCATTAATTACATCCAATGCTATCATGGTACCCTCGCGCTCGGTGGTGGTGGAAAAGGATTCATTAAGGAGCAGCAGCGAATCCGGGGTGACCTCATTTATTATCCTGCTCATCCTGCCAAGCTCCTCATCAAGCTTACCGCTGTTCATAGCGGTGTCCTCCCGCCTTGTAAAATGCGTGAATATACCGTCGTAAAGCTTGCTCGTGAAGCTGTCCGCCGGTACGAACATTCCGCTTTGCATTAGGATCTGGGCAATTCCTATGCTTCTTAAAAATGTGGATTTTCCGCCCTGATTGGCGCCTGTTATTACATACAGGAGCTTATCCTCGGCATCAAGGTCATTGGTAACAGGCTTGGTTCTGGTATATATGGCGAGGCTCAAATCATACAAGCCCGTAAACTTAAACCCGTCCGAGCCTTTTATGTCAATCTGCGGAAAACATACGGGAATCCTTATCTGAAGCAGCCTGTTTCTAAGATTGGCACCTCCTATGTAAAAAGCAAGCTGGAAACGCAGGTTTTCGAACAATGAAGTAAGCTCACGGATAAAGCTCTGGTACAGCTTTAAAATATGCACAAGGCCCGCTGCCTCCATCTCCCTTGCATCACGCTTGATGCTGTCATCCTCTAAAAGCAGGACATTTTTCTTAAACAGCTTGTAATACATGATGGAAATAATACCTCTTGACTTGCTTTTCTTATATTCCTCCCTGGCAAGGCTGTTGACTGTAATATCTCCCATCTTAAGTCCGCTTCCGAGGGCTGCGCTGAAGGTGATTTCACCGCCCTCCGTTAAAAAGCCCATCTCTTCAATTGAGGTCTTAATCATTCCCACAAAGTTGTAATTATACTCACTTATCAGGCGGTTGTAAAAGGCGCGCATTCCTGAGGAGGAGAAATTCATCTCCACGCTGTCCGCGTACTCCTTAAGCTTCTCCAGATTTCTTACCAGAATTCCCAGCAGCTCAAGGGAATGAAGTACATTCACGGAATTGGAGATTTTAGCGGAGGATGACTTCCTGGTAGATTCCATGAACTGCTCCGTTTCACTTATTGCATCGGAGGCAATCTTATATAATTCATAAAAGATTTCGTAATTAACGATACAATCCTCAAGCAATGCCTGCCGGTACAAAATTGTCCTTTTGTCACACAAGCAGCCGGTTATTACGCTGCGTGCCACCCTGTATATGAAGTTGTCGTTTCGAGCCATGAATTTGAATATTATTTCCAGGTTAAGGTCCTTGATGACATCGTTTTTATTCATCCTCACATCCTTGCTGCTGAACTCGCTGTCCTCATTCAATAAATATACATTCATCGGCTAATCCGCTCCTTTACTTCCTGATATGTCATCTGGTGCTTTTCCACAATGGTGTTGGCATAGCTTCTTCCGTCGGCAGGCTTACGTTCTATCCTGAAGGTCCGGATATTGCTCCCGTCGTCAAGGAGCGCTGCGACCATGCTGACAATCCTGCTGTCACCCTTTGTCAGTTCAAATATATGCGTCACATATACCCCGGAGCAATTAAGCTTCAAAAGAAATTCTATGACCTTCCTTCCCATGATATATGCATCGTATGAAGCAGCTGAGGTGAATATCTCGTTTATAATTACAAAGCTGTGCTCTGTTATCCTGCTCATGAGGCCTTTAAACCTTATAAGCTCCTCCTTGAGCTTTCCGGCTCCCGTATCCAGGTTTTCCTCCACAGCAAAATGTGTATATATTCCGTCAAAAGTTGGTACCTCGGCTGTCATTGCAGGAACCATAAGTCCCATTAATGTAAAATATACAACCTGGCCTAAAGCCCTTGCATAGGTTGTCTTGCCTCCCTGATTTGGCCCTGTTACTATAAGGAACCTCTCTCCTTCATTATAGTAACAGTCATTGAACACCACTTCTTTCTTCTCCCGGGCATTTTTCCCTGCCAGTGCCAAATCATAAACCATTGTTATATTAAGCTTGTTATCCTGTCTAAGTGAGGGGTAACAAAAGTGAAATCCCATATCCTTCATCCTGTCCCTGTACAGACGAAATGCAATGTAGAACTGGACTTCATGCTCGAATCTTACCACGGTTTCATCCATGAAATCACGGTGTACCTCGTCATAATCATAAAGCTCAGAAAAAACTTCAGGATATTGCTTGCTTAAGATTACAAGCACCTTTTCCTCAAGAGGTGATAAAAGTGAAGTGCCGAAGGGATTGTTCTGGTAATAATGCATATCATCCGTATTCACCTTGAAGGCTTCCTTAAGCTGCTTGCAGTAATCCTCCTCAAGGTATCCCTTCCGGATGATTACCCGGTCCCTTTTTATCTTTATGTTAAACTTCATGTCGGCAAACTTGCCGATAAGACGGTAGGTATCCTCCCTAAGCTGCAAGAATCCATCACTCTTCGTATATTCGGCAAGCCAGTCCCTGAACAGGGTAAGGCCCATGGATTCAATCTGTTCGTCGTTAAGCTCGTTAAGGAGCCTTTCTACGCAGACAACATAGCTGTAAGCCGAATCCAGGTTCCATTTCATTATCTGGGTGTCATTGTCACAGCCTTCAATATAACTAAGATATTCCCTGGATCTTCTCATGGCTTGCGAAAAGCTGCTTATGCTATCGAATACTTCGGGCTTGTCAATATCCTTTAACACCCCCTGTCTGTATTCAATGGCATCCCTGTCGAGGGGTCCATAGTAATAGCGTTTTAAGTCATACAGCTTATGCTCCTCAAGGATATCCCCGACCACCTGATCCAGATTCAAGTCATAAAAAAAACCAGGCATGCTAATATCCCCCGGATTTAACTCCTCCGGTTTCTCCATGCCTAAAATGCTCTGGTAAACCATATACTGCCCCCCTGAAAATATATTGCCTTCGTCCCTGTGATAACTACCTTCTCTAACAAATTATACCATACATCAAAAATTATATAAAGATAGAGTTTCACACACATCATTAGTGTATAGCGAAACCAGGTGCAGTACAGAAAATTATTTTTCAAGTCACCCATGTCATAAGTGTGCAGCGGAATTCCAATGTAGTACTGAACTCAACTTGATAAAGTCAGCTTCATCATATATGTGAAGCCAAATAAAAACCCGGCCTCCATGAGTTATTCACGGATAACCGGGTCTTATTAAGCTATATGGCTGTTTAATAAGTGATTATATTATAGTCGTTACAAACCAGTCGCTTTATTTGCTGATATATAAAAGGATGTTATATATTTGGCTGCTATATATTTGGCTGTTATATATTTGGCTGCTAATATTTAGTTGTTATATATTTGGCTGTTATATATTTGGTTGTTATATATTTGGTTGTTATATATTTGACTGCAAATATTTAGTTGTTTTATATTTGGTTTATATATATTTTGTCGTTATATTCTTGCTTGTGTGGTCAGGTTAATCCTTCTTTTTGGCAAGGACCACAGTCAATTCCTCCTCAACGTAATCACCATTGTCGTTCATCACATTAATCTTGAGGGTGACCTTCTCTCCTGCTTTGGCATATGATATAACATTTATAAGATCGTCCTTCGTCTTCACCTTAATACCGTTGAAAGCTGTTATAATGCTTCCCGGCTTTAAGCCGGCCTTCTCGGCAGGTGAATCCTCAATAACATCATTTATATATATGCCTTCGGGCATGCCAAACTGCCGGGATACAGTCACATCCACTTCCTCCGCTGTTTCAAGATTAATGCCAAGGTAGCCTTTCTCCGATTCCTTAAGAATTCTGCGGTCCACCAACTGATTTATTATAGGTATCACATCGGATATGGGGATGGAATAGCCCATGCCCTCCACCTCTTCATCCGCAAATTTTACCGTATTAATTCCTATTACTTCACCCCTCATGTTAAGAAGAGCGCCGCCGCTGTTGCCCGGATTGATCG
>DCTS01000034.1:28651-35659 GCA_002329645.1 Lachnoclostridium sp. UBA1434
TAGCGCATCGGAATCTCCAAGGCTTGCTACTCTGATGGATTTCAAGGTATCCTCAGATAAATCATTTATACTTACCTCAAGAACCGCAAGGTCGGTGACAGGCTCGGCTCCCTTAAGCCCGGCTTCTGCACTTGTCCCGTCACAGAATAATATTTCTATCCTATTGGCGTTGTCAACCACATGATTATTAGTCAATATGAGTATTGAATTTTTCCTTTGAGCAATTATAAAGCCTGAGCCGCTTCCTTCTACAGGCTCGCTGAACTGCCTGCCAAAGAAGCTGTAATTGTTGATACTGGTGGAGTTTATTGC
This sequence comes from Lachnoclostridium sp. UBA1434, assembly GCA_002329645.1. Taxonomy (GTDB): domain Bacteria; phylum Bacillota; class Clostridia; order Lachnospirales; family Lachnospiraceae; genus Mobilitalea. The sequence continues at coordinate 28,964 of DCTS01000034.1, forward strand.
TACAATAGACGGCATTACCTTATTGACAACATCGGATATATCCGACACCAGCACACTCTTCCCTATGACAGGCTCATCAATATGATTTTTCTCACTTGCTGAGTCAATCTCCTTTATCTGCCCGTCATTTTCTTCCTGTCCCTCATTATCTTCCTGTCCTTTATCTTCATCCGTATACTCATAACGGACAAATTCATAGGGATTATCGGATTTTTCTATGAGCCTGTTTATAAATTCATATCCGGATGCTGCAGCTCCTGCAATAACACCAAATAAGAGAGCTGCACCAATAAAGCCGAGGGCCTTTGTTATGAACCTTTTCTTCCTCTTTGGCTTGATATTCGGCCTGACATTAGTTTCCTCTGCTCTATTATCATCGAATCCGCCCTGATAACCTCCCTGGTTATCATAGACATATTCGTTTTGATTTTGAGTCATATTGTTGTTTTCATCCATGTCTATTCTCCTTTCCAGCTGCAATCCATACTTCCGTTACTGATTACAGTCTATCAGGAATTTATGTTCACTTTGTGATTAGATTTTGAAATCAATATGAAACAAAAAGTTACAGGCTCCCTATAACCTTCATCTCCAGAGCTTCAGCTTCTATGCATTTTAAGGCTGTCTTAACCGCATTGTCATCCATGCTGCCTTCAATATCCACGAAGAATCTGTACTCGAACGCCTTGCCCGGTATCGGCCTTGATTCAATTCTTGTCATATTGATGCCGTTATAAATAAAATGCGAAAGCATATGGTACAGGGAACCGCTCTTATGGGGCAGCACAAAACACAGGCAGGTTTTCCCGGCTCCCCTGAAGTAAATCCTCTTATGAGTAATTATTATGAATCTGGTTGAATTATTCTCATCATTATGAATGGATTCCTTAAGAAGCTTGAGGCCGAAATGTTCTCCCGCCCTTCTGCTTGCTATGGCTGCCCGTGTTATGTCACCCTGTTCAAGCACGCTTCTTGCGCAGCCCGCTGTACTCCCGCTCTCCACCTGCTTGATATGCGGGTGCTGCTTTAAGAAATCGGAACACTGCATAAGTCCCTGACGATGGGAATATACCTTGCTTATATCGGACAAGCTTGCCCCGGGTAGTCCCCAAAGGTGATGCTCAATCTTTAATACCTGCTCTCCGATTATACAGTTATCGTATTCGGCAAGAAGATCATAGGTGTCCGATAGTGTTCCCGTAGCAGAGTTTTCTATGGGCAGTACTCCGTAATCCGCTCTTTTCTCCTTAACAGCCAGCATAACCTCTTCAAAGGTTTCCATGGGTATTGCATTGACTTCTGATTTAAAATATTCCAGCATGGCCTGCTCAGTATAGGAGCCGGTTGCACCATAAAATGCAATCCTTGTATTCTCATCAGTCTCGAGGCTGTCAAAAGGGGTGAAGCCCAGGCTGAAATCATCCCCCAGCATTGTATACTGCAATCTCCTGCTCATAGTCATTATCTGGGTAAAGAACTCGGAAACAGCCGTCTTGTTATGCTCCCAGGCTGCGGCAGCCTTAAGCTTCTCAATTTTTTCCTTCTCTCTTTCAGGGTCANNGTGGCTCTTTTATATTCCGCAATCTCCTTTGAAAGCTGCATCCGTTCCTCGAACAGCTTAAGAAGCTTAAGATCAATATCGTCAATTTTTTCCCTGCTCTTATTCAAATCCTGCATTGATATCCTCCTTTGAATGTTGCATATTTTATGCTATCAATATATAATGAAAAAAAGCGGTTTACGCGGAGGTAATTATGTTTGCATCAGTCAAAAAAACCTTAATTACATTGGCGGTATTCACAGCCATTGCAGCCCTGGCAGCATTTATCTATGTCAGGAACAAGACCTTTTATAACGATGAGGAAGAAACAGGCAACCTGCCCGGCAATATTTATAACGGCGGTTTGTTCTGTGAAGAAGGCAACCGCATTTACTTCAGCAACGACAATGATAACGGAAGCCTGTATGTTATGAGTTCTAATTTTACGAACATAAAAAAGATCCATGAGGACACGGCTGCCTTTATTAATGTCGATGAAAATTATATCTATTATCTTCGCGCCAACAATACCAGGGAGAACAACAGCGGTTTTATGCTGTTCAACAATACCGGGATGTATCGCATCAACCAAAACGGCAAAGGCCTTAAGAGAATAACAAATAAGCCCGGCAATTACCTTATCCTCAAAGGCAATTATGTCTATTATCAGGGATATGATGTTAAAAACGGGATTCGGCTTTATCAAAGCAAGATAGACTGTAAAGAGGAAAGGCTTCTTCTGGAAGAATCCGCCATACCTGCACAGGTAACAAAGGACCGGCTGTATTATGTCGGCGTTGAAGGCAACCATTTTATCAATACTATGAATTTGCTAAGCTATACCACCCGTACGGCATTTGAGGGAAACTTTGCATATCCTATTTTCTTTGAAGACTATATTTATTATATAGATATGGATAACGGTTATACCATCAATCGGATGAACAGCGACGGCACGGACAGGCAGGTGATTGTGGATGAGCGCTGCTCAACCTATAATTTAACCGTATCCGGCAAATATTTATACTACCAGGTTGATGATGGCCGGGACAGCATGATCTGCCGGATGGACACCGATACTCTCATTCCTGAAATACTTCTTTACGGCAATTACAAGCAGATTAATGTTACAAACAAATACGTATTTTTCAAGGCTTTCGATAATTCCAACGTCTTCGTGGTTTCAGCCGAAGGTTTCCCGGATGTGAATACCTTTGATCCTCCGGAATCCGAGGATTAGGAATTAAGCTTGTCCTTTAGCTGCAATACCGTCATGCCAAGTACGGGATGCTTTAGCCACGGCGCTATCTCACAGAGAGGGGTAAGGACAAAATCCCTGTTGGCAAGCTCCCTGTGCGGTATAATAAGATCCTCTTTTTCTATTGTCTCATCATCATAAAAAAGAATGTCCAAATCAATGGTTCGCGGGCCCCAATGAATTTTACGCTCTCTGCCCAGGGCCTTTTCTATGCGTCCAATAAGCTCAAGAAGCCCGTCCGGCGTCCGCAAGGTTTTCAGGTGCAGAGCTCCGTTGAGGAAATCATCCTGGTCCAGATACCCTACGGGCTTGGTAGTTATAAATGAACTGACTGCCGCCACCCTGCATTCCTCATCCTCACTAAGCATTCGGATTGCTTCCTCCAGATTGGCCTTCCTGTCGCCCATGTTTGAGCCCATCCCAAGATATGCGTCGTGCCAACCCCTTTCGATGACAACCGATACCGTATCAAGGGACATAAGAATTGGAGCCCAGGGCTTCTTTATCTCAAGTTTAAGCTTCTCTATCCTGCTATACTTAAGCAGCAGATGCTTTGCAAGACGGTTGGCCGTCGTTTCAATCAGCCTGAAGGTATTGCCCTTTAAGAATGAGGCTATTTCCTTGCAGACAGATGAGTAATTAATGGATTTTGTAATATCATCCTCTTCTGAAGCCTCAGTCGTATCCATATAAAGCTCCGCGGATATCAGGAACTTTTGACCGAGTGAGTTCTCCTCCTTTAAAACGCCGTGGTAAGCAAACACTTCCAAATTCGATATTGTAATCCGGTCCATATTCACACCTGCCTTTTCCTGCCGGTTAACCTGCTCTAATATAATGTTTATCCTTATACAATACATTAAACCTGTATTGTTCCTGCAAGTTAAACCCGGCTTATTCCCTGCAAAGTTATAATACAATCCTGTAAGACTGATAGCTGTTTATTTCCCCGATTTAAGAACTGCCTCAGTCATGCGGACGGCGCGTACATTCTCACCTACATCATGTACGCGTATAAACTGACATCCCTTCATAACTGCTATTACCGAGGTTGCTATGGTTCCCTCCAGCCTGTTGTCAGCAGGCACATTAAGGGTAAGCCCGATTACGGATTTACGGGACGCTCCCAACAGTACGGGATACCCGAATTCATGAAGCCGCTCCAGATTATTTATAAGCCACAGGTTCATCTCATAGGTTTTCCCGAAGCCTACGCCCGGATCTATCATTATCCTGTCATCTTCAATTCCTGCTTCTCGTGCAATCCTAAGGCTTTCCTTCAGTCCCTCTGCAAATTCGCTGTAGCTTAAGGTTTTATTCTGATTATTTGTTGTGTTCGCGTCAAGAATGCTTTTACTTTCTTTATGCGAACGATAGTTCGTGTCAAGAATGCTCTTGCATTCTTTATGCGAACGATAGTTCGCATTATGCATCAAGCATACGGCTGCGTTATATTTCTTCACTATATACGCCATATCCGGATCGTACAGCAAGCCCCAGATATCATTAACCATATCGGCTCCGGCTTCGCAGGCGGCCGCAGCCACTCTGCTCTTGTAAGTGTCTATGGATATCGGGATGTCCGTAACCCTCCTGATGGCCTCAATAACCGGCACAACCCTGGCTGTCTCCTCCCCGGCCGAGATCATGGTATAATTCGGCCTTGTGGATTCGCCTCCAACATCGATTATATCCGCACCCTCTTCAATCATGCGCAGTGCATGCTCTACAGCCCATTCAGGATGGTTGTGTCTGCCTCCGTCCGAAAACGAATCGGGCGTGACATTAAGTATTCCCATTATATATGTTCTCTCCCCAAGGGGGAAGCTTTTATTTCCTATTCTTATACTTTTTCCTGTGCGTATGCTTTGCGGCATATTTCATCCCCTTACCAGTGAAAAAAATGCTGCCTGAAGCTTGGTATCGGCTTCGAATTGTCCGCGGCATTTGAAGCTTACAGTTTTAGTCCCCGGCTTAGAGACGCCCCGCATGGACATGCATAAATGCTCTGCTTCCAGCATTACCATGACTCCCTTCGGCTTCAGATACTCCATTATTGCATCTGCTATCTGGGCTGTCAAATTCTCCTGAATCTGCGGCCTTCTGGCATAGGTCTCGACAGTTCTTGCAAGCTTGCTCAAGCCTACGACCCTACCGTCAGGTATATATGCTATGTGGGCTTTTCCCATAAAGGGAAGCAAATGATGTTCACAAACCGAATAAAAGGTTATATCCTTCTCAAGCACCATTTCATTAGTTGCAGCCTCAAAGGTTACATTAAGATGCTCCGAAGCATTCTGTCCCATGCCCCCAAATAATTCACGGCACATCTCACTGATCCGCCTTGGGGTATCCTGAAGGCCTTCCCTGTCCAAATCCTCTCCTATAGCTTCCAGGAACAGCCGAACCGCCTGCTCCACCTTTGCTTCATCTATCATCCTTATCATCCTTTCGTACCTTCAGAGCATTTACCAGACTGCTTAGACAGAATAATGATCCGAATGCAATTATAACCCCGTCGCTGCCTGCTTCTCTTAACGCTATTGCCAATGCATTATCCATATTCCGGGCATCGTACACCTTATCGCAATATGCGCCTGCTTCCCCGGCAAGCTCATGAGAGGGTAATGCCCTTCTGTTATCCGGGGTTACGGCAATAACTGCTTTCGCAAGCGGAACGGTAATCCTTAGTATGCTCCTGTAGTCCTTGTCTGCTAATATCCCTATAATATAGATAATTCTATGATTTGTAAAGTATATTTCAATTGATTTTCTCAGTGTAACAGCAGCAGCTTCATTGTGCGCACCGTCAATAATAATATACGGATTCTTGTGAATTAGCTCAAACCTGCCCGGCCATTTTGCAAGCAGTAAGCCCTTACGAAGGGTCGTTTCTGTTACATCCCTGAATAACAGTTTTACAGCTTCAATTGCAAGCTGTGCATTAGCCGGCTGGTATTGACCAAGAAGACAGATTTTGTATTGCTGCGTTATATTGCCCTGAATATGGGAGAATTCAGTTCCCTCAAGAGAATATCTTATATTGCATAGCCTGGCCGGGTCCGATATATGAAATGGCGCTTGCAGCCTGCCTGCCCTTTCATTAAGCACACTGATGACCCTGGGATCCTGGGCACAGGTTATAACAGGTACTCCTTCCTTGATAATTCCCGCCTTTTCTTTCGCAATCTTTTCAATGGTGTCACCCAATATCCCGACATGATCCATGCTAATAGAGGTGATAACAGAAAGCAGCGGGCGTTTAATTATATTGGTGGCATCAAGCCTGCCTCCAAGCCCGACCTCCAATACGGCATAATCTGTCTTCTCCCATAAAAAATAAAGAAAAGCCATAGCTGTCTCAATCTCAAAGGAGGTCGGATGGGCGAATCCTTCCTTAACCATGGCTTCACAGGCAGGCTTTATTATATCAACTGCCCTGGCTACGGTTTCTCTCGGGATGGCATCCCATAGTATGCTGTCTTGCAGGCTTGTATCCTGTGAGATTTCATCCTGTGGAGTATTATCCTTTTGGATGTAACCTTGTATATAATCCCCGCGGGAATTAATCATGATCTTCTCCCGGTATGAAAATACAGATGGCGATATATATCTTCCGACACGATATCCGCCTGTAGCAAGGATATATGCAATGAAGGCAGAAACCGATCCTTTGCCGTTGGTTCCTGCCACATGTATTACTCTTAATTCATCCTGGGGATTGCCAAGCCTTCGCATTAACTCAGTTATTGTTTCAAGGCCCGGCCTCCATCCGAATTCATCAGATTTTCTTATAAATTCCCTGGCTTCCTCATATTTCACATCAATACACCTCTATCTGCCACGCAGACGCACTCAATCCGTCATTAGCCATTCTATCTGTCATCCAGAAGCTCTC
>DCTS01000052.1:0-17534 GCA_002329645.1 Lachnoclostridium sp. UBA1434
AAATTAATCATTTTTCATGATTTAATATATCCATGCAAAATAGTAATCACCAGAAAGCCAACCTGTGAAAGCCAACCGGTTAATAATTATTCGTCCAAGTTCTCCATTGTGTTATTACCGTCAGCGAAAAATCTTATGAATTTAAGTTCAGCTACTCCAGAAAATCCAGCAGTGACATCTGGTTGGTCATTGGCAGATCTGAAAGCAGGCCCATCCTGACCATGTTGTCTACAACTGTTGAGCTTACCTTGCAGCGGTTCTTGAAGTCATCCAGCGAAAGGAATCTCCCCTCCTTCACTGCTTCCACCACCGCATCTGCAGCCTTATCTCCAAGGCCGTCTATAGTGCTTAAGGACGGCATCAGCTTATTGCCTATTATCTGGAACTTGTGAGCTTTTGCCGTGTATATGTCTATGGGCGTAAAGGAATACCCACGGGCATACATCTCCTGCACAATACGCATATCCTTATAAGTGTCCTGCTCCTTCTTTGAAAGGCTGTTCATTCTACGTTTGTAGTCCGATATATACTGCTCCAGCTTCTCCTTTCCGAAGCACATCAGCTCGTAGTTAAAGGCCGAGGCACGGATTGAGAAATATGCGGCATAATATGCAAGCGGATAATATACCTTAAAATATGCTATACGGAAGGCCATCATGACATACGCTGCGGCATGGGCCTTTGGGAACATGTACTTTATCTTCTTGCAGGATTCGATATACCAGTCCGGAACCTCTGCTGCCAGCATTGCCTCCTCCATCTCTGGTGTAAGGCCTTTACCCTTACGGACACTTTCCATAATCTTAAATGATATGCCCGGATCCATGCCCTTTCCCATAAGGTATATCAGCATGTCGTCTCTGGTACATATGGCGGTGGCCAGGGTACATGTCCCGCTTTTAATTAGTGTCTGTGCATTGCCTAGCCATACATCCGTACCATGGGATAAACCGGATATGCGCACCAGGTCCGAAAAGGTTTTGGGCTTGGCCTCCTTTACCATCTGCATTACAAAGTCTGTGCCGAACTCCGGAATTCCAAGACAGCCCAGCTCGCATCCGTCTATATCCGAGGGCTTAATCCCAAGAGCCGAGGTGTCATGGAACAGGGACAGCACCTGCTTGTCATCCAGATGTATCTTTCTTGCGTCATAGCCGGTCAGATCCTCCAGCATCCTTATCATGGTGGGATCATCATGGCCGAGTATATCAAGCTTAAGCAGGTTGTGATCTATTGAATGATAATCAAAATGCGTCGTTACCGTCTTTGAAGTCATATCATTGGCAGGATGCTGTACAGGTGTGAAGGAATAGATATTCTCTCCATGGGGCAGAACTACTATGCCGCCCGGATGCTGTCCCGTGGTTCTCTTTACGCCCACCAGGCCTGCCACAAGCCGGTCTATTTCCGCATTGCGCTTGTGTATGCCGCGCTCCTCGAAATAATTCTTAACATAACCGTAAGCGGTCTTGTCTGCCAGCGTACCAATGGTTCCTGCCCGGAAGGTATGGCCTTCTCCGAAAATAACCTCCGTATAATCATGAGCCATACTCTGATATTCACCGGAGAAGTTAAGGTCTATATCCGGCTCCTTGTCCCCGTCAAAGCCAAGAAAGGTTTCAAATGGTATGTCATGCCCTTCCTTAAGCAGCTCTGCGCCGCATACCGGGCATTTCCTGTCCGGCATATCACAACCGGAGCTTCCTGAATATCTTTTAACCTCATCCGAATCGAAGTCGGTATAATGGCACAATGGACAGTAATAATGGGGAGGGAGCGGATTAACCTCGGTTATTCCTGCCAGGGTTACGACAAATGAGGAACCCACCGATCCCCTGGAGCCTACCAGATACCCGTCCTCATTGGATTTCTTAACCAGCTTTTGAGCAATCATGTACATAACCGCAAAGCCGTTGGATATAATGGACTTCAGCTCATGCTCCAGTCTCTTTTCAACCTGTGCGGGAAGCGCTTCTCCGTATATGGAGTGGGCCTTGTCATAGCATATCTGCTTTAATTCCTCCTCAGAATTCGGAAGCTTCGGCGGACATTTGTCCGGACGCACCGGCGATATCTTTTCAATCCGGGAAGCTATAAGGTTGGTATTGGTGATGACGACCTCCTCCGCCTTTTCTCTGCCAAGGTATGAAAATTCCTCCAGCATTTCCTCCGTAGTACGGAAATACAATGAAGCCTGCATGTCTGCGTCCTTGTAACCCTGCCCTGCAAGTATAATCCTGCGGAATACCTCATCCTCCGGATCAAGAAAATGCACGTCGCATGTGGCTACCACCGGCTTGTTGTACTCCCTGCCCAGCTCTATTATCCTGTTATTGATGTTAATAAGGTCATCTCTGGTATTGATTTCCCTGTCATCGCTCCTGTCGCTTCTTATAAGGAACTCATTGTTGCCCAGGGGCTGTATCTCCAGGTAATCATAGAAGTTTACAAGCCTTGCAAGCTGCTCGTGGGACTGGTTTGAAAGCACTGCCCTGTATACCTCTCCTGCTTCGCAGGCAGAACCCACCAGAAGCCCTTCCCGGCATTCCATCAGCAGGCTCTTGGGTATTCTGGGCCGCTTATTATAATATTCTATATGAGAAAGGGACACCATCTTGTAGAGGTTGACTCTTCCTATATCATTTTTTACAAGCAGTATTGCATGATAGACAGGAAGCTTGCGGATTGCCTCCGCCGACATCCTGCCAAGTCTGTCTATACCGCTTAAGCTTTCAACACCCTTTTCCGGAAGCATCGCAAGCAGCTTTAAGAATATCTCTGCTGCAGCCTCCGCATCATCCACCGCGCGGTGATGGTTTTCCAGGGACACATTAAGAGCCTTTGCCACGTAATTAAGCTTGTACCGGTTAAGATCCGGAAGCAGTATCCTTGCCAGTCCTACCGTATCCACCACCGTAAATTCAGCCTCAAGGCCAAGGACCCTGGCGTTTTTCTGTATAAATCCCATGTCAAAGGATGCATTGTGGGCCACCATAGTACAACCCCGGCAAAAATCCAGGAATTCAGGCAGAACCTTGTCTATGGAAGGCGCATCGGCCACCATTACGTCATTGATGCCTGTAAGCTGTTCTATATTATAGGGTATCGTAATTCCGGGATTAATGAAGCTGCTGAATCTGTCTGCAATCTCTCCATTTGAAAGCTTTACTGCGCCAATCTCGATGATCCTGTCGCTGCTCTGGGAAAAGCCCGTCGTCTCTATATCGAATACAACATAATCACTGTTTAAGGATTGTCCCATGGGATTGGTTACGACCTCCTTAATATCGTCAACAAGATATGCCTCCATGCCGTAGATAACCTTGAACTCCTCAGCTCTTTTCTTAAGCTCTGCATCGGTGAAATTCTTCGGATTAATTGCATGGCTGGCATCGGGAAAGGCCTGTACCACCCCGTGGTCCGTTATTGCAATAGCCGGATGCCCCCAATCGAATGCACGCCTAATAAGCTTGGTTACATCTGTAACAGCATCCATATCGCTCATCATTGTGTGGGCATGCAGCTCCACCCTCTTAACATCAGCCTTGTCGGTCCTGACCGTAGTGAAATCAGGTATCTCTCTTATTCCGACGACGGAGCCTATGGTAATGTCATGGTCATAATTATCCATCTGTGCAATGCCTTTAAGTGAATAGAAGGAATCCACCTTCAGGACTTCCAGTATCTCATCCAGCCTTTCAGCCGGGCAGTAAAGCTTTACCTTGATGGAATCGGTGTAATCAGATATCACAAATGATATGAAGCATTTATCATTGCCGATTGGTCTGGAATCCAGCTTTATTATCCTTCCCCTGATTACAACCTCGCCAATCTCGTCTATAATATCGCATATGGGTATAATATGACCCTCAAAATTCCTCCCGTAAACTATTGAAGGGTCATTCGGAAGCTTTGAGCCTTTTTTATAAAACTTTGACTTCGCACCATTATTATTCCCGGCCTTCCCCGCCGATCCGTTACCGTTACCGTTCTTAAATCCGTTGCCGGTACCGTTCTTGAATCCATTACTGTTACCATTCTTAACTCCATTGCTGTTACCATTGTTGCCGGAAACGTTCTTTATTCCATTACCGGTGCCATTGCTATACCCGTTACCGGAGCCGTTGCTATATCCGTTTACAGAGCCGCTGTCCGGGCGGGTATATTCGTAAGCCGGCAGTGAATGTCTTTCCATATCCTCATCATAGGAATTACCTCCATTCGTGGAGTTATTCCTAATCGTGGAGCTTCCATTACTCATGGAGTTGTCCCGGGTCGAGGATCTATCGCTGTCCGGTAAGTTATTCCAAGCCAGAGAGCTGTCCCCATCCAGAGAGTTATCACCATCCGGTGATATATACCCGCCCGTGGGATTATCTTCAGCCCGGGAGCTTATATTCCTTTTCTTTTCCTTTGGTTCTGTATAATTTAACTTAACCCTGATGTCATATCCAAATCTTTCAGTGAAGACGCCATATAAGAATTCCTTAAGCCTGGGAGCCTTCTCTCTGGTAATGCAGCTGTCAATAACATTTATATTTATATCCGTATCACTGAATGTCACCTGTGCACTCTCCAGGATATGGCAGGCGACAATGCTGTCCTCTGCCAGTTCCTCGAGTATGCTGTCCTTATACATAGAATACAGCTTCTTTGCATCCTTCTGATCCGTAAGCGTAAAGCACGGCTTAAGTACCGCTTTTCTTCCTGTATGTAAAAAGAGCTGCCCATTAAGCAGTTCTTCCATTTTCCTGATATTACTCCTGCTTATCAGATGGCTGCTTCGTATGTAAATATGTATATCCCCGCTGTCCTTTGAAGCAATCAGCTTCTCCACATCAACATCCTCAAAAAGCTTCTTTAGTTCTCCATCTGCCGATAATTTATCGAAGGTCTCAAAAAAAAGCATACCGTCTCTCCGTTTCTTAAGTCTTTGCTTCTATTATGATTTTTTTCTCGAAATCATAATCACATATTACTTGTGCTCGCTTCATATTTGATTACTTCACTAATTTACTTTTATTTGCTCTTTAATCATCAACATCACTCGTATTCCAGTTTTCAAGCTCATCCTTCAGAACCTGCAAAAGCTCACCCTCAGGAACCTTGCGTATGATTTCACCCTTTTTAAACAGAAGTCCTTCCCCTATGCCTCCGGCAATGCCTATATCGGCTTCTTTGGATTCGCCCGGCCCGTTGACCGCACAGCCCATTACGGCAACCTTGATGTCAAGATTCATGTCGGCAACAATTTTCTCGACCTGTGATACAAGCTTTATAAGGTCTATTTTGGTCCTTCCGCAGGTGGGGCAGGATACGACCTCAACCCCGCCCTTTCTTAAGCCGAGGGTTTTCAGGATAAGCCTTGCCGACCTGATCTCCTCAACCGGATCGCCGGTCAGGGAGACACGTATGGTATCTCCTATCCCCTGATATAATATTATTCCAAGGCCAAGGGCAGATTTGATATTGCCGGCATTTACGGTGCCCGCCTCGGTTATTCCCACATGTAAAGGATAATCAGTCCTTTGAGCAATAAGCTCATGTGCTCTTATGCACATCATCACATCGGAGGACTTTATGCTTATAACAAGGTTGTCATAGCCCATATCCTCAATCCTTGCAACCTTATCCAGGGCGCTTTCCACAAGGCCTTCAGCCGTCACATGGCCGTATTTTGCAATTAAATTCTTCTCAAGGGAGCCGCTGTTGACCCCGACACGTATTGGAATATTCCGCTCTCTTGCGGTTGATACCACTGCCTTAAGCTTCTCGTCGCCACCTATGTTGCCCGGATTGATTCTAATCTTGTCGGCTCCGTTTTCAATAGCAGCTATTGCAAGCCTGTAATCAAAATGTATGTCCGCAATCAGTGGGATATTCATCTCCTTCTTAATAACAGCCAGAGCTGAGGCAGCCTCCATGGAAGGAACGGCACAACGGATTATATCACAGCCTGCCGCTTCAAGCCGTCTGATCTGCTCCACGGTGGCGCTGATATCCTCTGTCCTTGTATTGGTCATGGACTGTATAAGGACCGGATTGCCTCCGCCAATAACCCTGCTTCCTATTCTGATAACCCTTGTTTTATCCCTGTGATTCATACTATAATATCATCCTTTTGCTTTACGAGCTTTTTATTAGCTGCGTGGTTTCATACTATTCTTTACACTTTCATATATTAAACTGTCCGTTTTATTAAAGAAAACAAGTTTACGACTTTGNNCCTGCCGGCAAGAGAATAAGCCTCCTGTTTTACAGCGGATAAAGGCCTTATTTCATGAATATATTTCTTATATCGTTGAAGAGCACCAGTATCATGAGTATCATAAGGAGCGCCATGCCCACCATATGGACAACTGCTTCCTTCTCCTTGGGGACGGGCTTTCGTCGTATAGCCTCCAGTATCAGAAATACCAGACGTCCGCCGTCCAGTGCGGGAAGGGGCAGCAGGTTCATGACACCAAGGTTGGCGCTTAACAGAATACCGAAGTTAGCAAGTGACAGGATTACCATCCCTGCTCCCTCATCCTTAGTCTCATCCACTATGTCGCCTACAAAGCTAACTATGCCCACCGGCCCGGTTATCTCGTTCACGCTTGCCTTGCCGGTTATCAGATAGCCCAGACTGTTCACCGCATACAGAATATTATACTTAACCTCGTAGATGCTGTTTTTAATCGTCTCCCAGGGTGATGTCTTTACGCGATATACATTATATCTCCATCCGATTTCATAGGTATTGCTTACAAGCTGCGGCGTGACTGTAACGGTCTTTTCCTCTCCGTTCTGCTTGAAGGTAATCTCAACCTCCTCGCCTGTCAGAGGATTCTCCTCGAAGTATTTGCTAAGGTCGGTTGATGTGACTATTTTGGTGCCGTTCACTGCTGTTATAATATCTCCCGGCTTGATGCCTGCCATAGGCAGCGGGAAGCTTTCATTCACTTCGCTTATTTCTGCTGCAGGAAGCCCCGGAAGATAATAAATTCCCAACTGGTAATACGGTATTTTCTCCGGTGTAACGGGTAGAGTGAGCTTTTTCCCGTCCCGTAATACTCTAATATTCAGTGTATCGCCGTCCAAAGGGTTGAAGAAGAAATAAACATCAACCTCTTTGCTGAAATGTATTGTCCTGTTGTTGATACCGATTATCCTGTCGCCCGCCATTATGCCTGCCCTATGAGCCGGTGATCCACTCCTGATACCGTTCACGTCAGGATAGTCCACGCCTACCGCACCGATGACTATTAGCGCAAGTACAAAGGCAAGTATGAAGTTGAAGAATGCTCCTGCAAAAATGACAGAAAACCTGGCGCCGACACTTTTGCTGCCAAAAGCGCCGCTGTCATTCACTGTCTCATCCTCTCCGAGCATAATGCATGAACCACCGAAGGGCAGAGCCTTCAGGGAATATCTTGTGCCGTTCTTGACAAAGCTTGCAATTCTTGGCCCCATCCCGATTGAGAATTCGGTTACGGTTATCTTGTTTTTCTTGGCCAGCATGAAATGTCCAAGCTCATGAATTATAATGACAATTCCCAGAAGTAATACAGCAACAATTATATTCATAAAAATTCCTTTCCTGTATAAATTGTGAAACTAATAAAATAGCATATTATCCGGCTAGTTGTCAGACTCAATGCCTGTAATTTCCCTCATATAATCATATGTCTCCGATTCCGTATTAAGTATTTCATCCAGTGAAGGATTGAGTATCGGCCTGTGATTATCCATGGCCTTGCCAATTAATAACGGAATATCGGTAAAGCTTATTCTTCTTTCAAGGAACCTTGCCACCGCCCATTCATTTGCCGCATTATATACGGCGGGCATGCTGTGCCCGGTCCCGGCTGCTCTTATGCCAAGAGCAAGTCCGCTGAAGGTTTCATAATCCGGCTCCTCAAATGTCAGCTTTCCAAGCTTTATGAAATCCACCCGCTCTCCAAGCTTCATATCAAGCCTTTCGGGATAATACATGGCATATTTAATTGGAAGGCGCATATCGGGAACTCCCATCTGTGCAATAATACTCCCGTCACAAAATTCCACCATTGAGTGGATGATGCTCTGCCTGTGCACAAGCACCTGGATGTTCTCAACCTCAACATCAAACAGCCATTTTGCCTCCATTACCTCAAGACCCTTGTTGACCATAGTTGCCGAATCCACAGTAATCTTCGGCCCCATAAGCCAGTTGGGGTGCCTAAGGGCTTCCTCGGGTGTAACATTCTTCAGCTCATACGTCGTCCTCCCGTAAAAAGGCCCTCCCGATGCAGTCAGTATAATTTTATGGATATAACGCCCATCCTCCCCCTTAAGTGACTGGAAGATGGCGGAGTGTTCACTGTCAACCGGAAGCAGCGACACATTTTTTTCTTTGATGAGGGGCATGATTATGTGTCCTGCCGTAACCAGCGTTTCCTTATTGGCAAGGGCAATNNGCCTGCCTTAATTGCTTCAATCGTAGGCCTGATTCCAATCATCCCGACCATTGCCGCTAGGACCATGTCAGCCTCTGCCGTACCACAGGCTATAAGGCCTTCCATGCCTGCTTCAATCCTGACATTAAGATCCCTTACAGAAGCCCTGAGCTGTCTTGCCTTATCCTCATCATATACACAGGCCAGCTTCGGCTTAAACTGCCTTATCTGTTGCTCAAGAAGCTCGATATTGCTTCCTGCGGCAAGCGCGGTTATCTCTATATCATTGTGGGCTTTAGCAACCTCCAGCGCCTGTCTGCCGATGGAGCCTGTTGAGCCCAGTATGGTGATGCTTTTCATGTATTCCTCCGTATATCCGCTATCTATAATATATTATAAGCTTCAGAAAATATCAGACAGAGCGTCAGCAGAACAATATGCATGTGCAAGCTCTGTACCTCAGGCAGTTAGTATATTTTATATCTAAATATCTCTGCAAGATAATATACGATAGGCGCGGTGAAAATAATACTGTCAAACCTGTCCAATATCCCGCCGTGGCCGGGAATTAGCTTCCCGTAATCCTTGATGTCATGATCCCTCTTGATTGCAGAGGCCGCAAGATCCCCTATCTGGGAAATGATGCTTGAAGCCGCTCCGATAATAGCAAAGATAAGCTGTGGATTGCTTATCCCGGTAATCTTATTCTTAAATATGACAGCATATATAAAGCCAAGCAGCGCAGCTCCCAGGATCCCGCCTATGCTTCCTTCCCAGGATTTTTTCGGACTCAGCTTCGGAACCATCTTGTGCTTTCCAAACAGCATCCCGGCACAGTATGCGAAGGTATCGGAGCCCCACGCGCCGATAAATATCAGCCAGATCAGGATAATACCGTCCTCCGTAACCCGAACCTGATATATGTAAGAAAGCATTACGCTTACATAGAATAGTCCGAAAAAGGCCATTATTACCTGTTCAGTCTTATATCTCGGAAACAGGATTGCATACATTGCCATGAGAATAAGAAGGTATACTATGAACAGCGCCATAAAATGCTGCTTCAGATCAAAGAACAATAATGCATAATATGCTATTCCTGCAAGATATCCAATGATGCCGGGGGCAGTCTTGTGGATATTTATAGTCTTATAAAGCTCCCACATTCCGATAAGGGAGATTATAAGGGTTGCGGCAAACAGCCAGTTTCCGCCAAGCATGCCAAGCAAAATAGCCAATACAAGTAAAATAATTCCGCTTATTAGCCTAACTTTAAACATAATCCCGCTCCCTTCACACCGTCCCGAATTTTCTGGTCCTGCTGCTATAGTATTGCACAGCCTTTGCAAGTTCATCCTTATTAAAGTCCGGCCATAACACATCGGTAAAATACAGCTCCGTATATGCCGTCTGCCACATCAGAAAGTTGGAAAGCCTTTTTTCACCGCTGGTCCTGATAAGCAGGTCGGGCTCAGGAATATCTCTTGTATCAAGGTATTGTGAAAATAATTCTTCATTTATATCATCATACGATATCCTGCCCTCCGCTGCATCTCTTGCTGCAGCTCTTGCAGCCCGAACAATCTCATCCCTGCTTCCGTAATTGATTGCAACGGTGAACTGAAGCCCGGTATTCTTCTCAGATGCCTTTTCAAGCTCATATATGCTGCTTTGCATGTCATCGGGAAGAATGGAGATATCGCCTATGACTCTTACTTTCATGTTGTTTTTGCTGCTGTCCTTTATGCTGTTTGCAAGGTAGCTTCTTAAAAGCTTCATCAGCTCGTCAACCTCGGACTTTGGCCTTCTCCAGTTTTCAGTGGAAAATGCATAAACCGTCAGGTATTTTATACCCATATTGTAAGCATCCTTGCATATCTGCTCAACAATTCTGCTCCCCTGCGCATGCCCGTAGGTTCTGGGCATCATTCTTTTCCTTGCCCATCTTCCGTTGCCGTCCATAATAATTGCAACATGCTCAGGAATCACAACATCCCTTACCTGCATAAGAATTCTCCGATCAAATTATAACTTGGAATAAGGGTGCCCTAAAAGCATACTCTTTTGCGGACACCCCAATATACGTGAATCTGCGTGTCTATTATCCGGGCACAGCCATGCGCGCATGACCGGTTCCGCCCTTTACCGCAGCTTATGACACTTATTCATATAATATGGTTATTTTAAGAAAATGTTCGTTCTGCGAATAACCGCCAAGCAGTTTATACTGTAAGTATTTCCTTGGACTTCTCCTCCATTACCCTGTCAACATCTGCGATGTACGCATCAGTGATCTTCTGGCATTCATTCTCGAGATTCTTCAAATCATCCTCCGAAATCTCGCTTGCCTTGTTCATCTTCTTGAAGACATCGATGGCATCCCTGCGGATGTTTCTTATTGCAACCCTTGCATTTTCAGCCCTCTTCTTAACGTCCTTTACCAGTTCCTTTCTTCTTTCCTCGGTCAGCTCAGGGAATACCAGACGGATTACCCTGCCGTCATTGTTTGGAGTAAGTCCGAGATCCGAAGCTAATATTGCCTTCTCTATCTCCTTTATTAGCCTGCTTTCCCATGGCTGGATCATGATTACCCTTGCTTCCGGAACCGAAATATTAGCTACCGACTGCAGAGAGGAGGGCTGACCGTAATAATCCACCTTGATCTTGTTCAAGAGGTTGGGATTTGCCCTTCCTGCACGTATTGTCGAATATTCTTCTTTTAAAGCATCCACCGCTTTATTCATTCTGGTATTGAACTGGTCTAATCTTTCATCCATTCATGGCCCCTCCGTTTCGTATGATATTATTCAAAATATAAAATTTCATTTTAATATCTTTATTTTAGTTTCATCTAATATAATAGCTTTGATTTACATACAGTTTATCTTACATAATAGCTTTGACTTACATAACAGTTTGTCTTACATAATCGCTTTGACATAAATAATGGTTTTGTTTACATATAGCTTCAGCTTACATAACAGCTTTAGCTTACGTTAAGACATAGCTCAGTTAATAACTATGCGAGTTCCCTTTGATTGTCCCTTTACCGCCTTAATTATGCTGTCATCCCCCGTAAGGCGG
Source organism: Lachnoclostridium sp. UBA1434 (assembly GCA_002329645.1). GTDB lineage: Bacteria > Bacillota > Clostridia > Lachnospirales > Lachnospiraceae > Mobilitalea. Next base: position 11,505 of record DCTS01000052.1, read on the forward strand.
AACAATATCATCGGCATACTGTTTTCGAGACTGAGTATTGCGGCGGTCATGTCTACGACGCCAAGCCTTTTGTCTATTATCTCCTGCATGGAGATTTCATCATATTTTGCCGCATTCGGATTAAGCTTGGGGTCACTGTCATACACACCGTCCTCATTCTTGGCCATCAGGATGATATCACATTCAAGCTCCACCGCCCTTAAGACCGTACCCGTATCGGTTGTAAAATACGGATGTCCCGTTCCTCCTGCCAGGAATATTACAGCTCCCTTCTTTAAGCAGGACAATGCCTCATCCTTGGAAAAGAGCTTTGTCATGCTGCCGCAGCTAAAAGGAGTGAATATAGCCGTTTCGAGCCCGGCATTACGGAAAACCTCTGAAACATAGATGCAATTCATAACAGTAGCCAGCATTCCGATCTGATCCGCCTTAGTCCTGTCAATTGCCTCGCTGTTTCTGCCTCTCCAGAAATTGCCGCCCCCAATTACTATACCTACTTCTGTCCCGTCTGCAACAAGCTTCTTTACCTGGTTGGCAACGCTCATACACAGATCCAAATCAAATCCGTTATGCTTTCCCCCTGCCAGAGCCTCCCCGCTTAACTTAAGAATAATCCTCTTATATACATCCATAGTTATGCCTCCATGCATGCCTCATAAATTGTTGCTGCCTCTGTAGACAGCAACATGATAAACCTTATTCTTTGAGAATGCGTTCCATTTATTCAAAAATATTGTCTACATCAACTGCGGCATAACTAAGTGAGCAGAAGCCTTCAATTACAGCACCATTATTGATCTGCATCGATTTTGCCTTAATATTACCCTTTATAATGGCAGTTGAATCAATCACTATGGGGCCGTTTATGTCAATTTCGCCCTTTACTGCACCTGCTATGACACCGGAGGTTGCAGTTATGTCTCCTATAACAACCGTGCCAAGCCCTACCTTGACACTTCCTTCGCTGTTCAGTCCGCCTTCAATACGATCGGTATTAACATATATTTCTGCTGCTGTTGAATTGCCCGAAACTTTACCGGTTATAGACAGCTTGCCGAGGCATTCTATATCGCCCGTAACCGTTCCCATGATATCAAGTGATCCGTCTGAGGATATGTTACCGTTTATTGTGGTGCCCTTGGAAATAACTGTTACCTCATCTTCATTTGCTACGGATGCGGCTTTGAGCCTGGGCTCCTCCTTAACTGATTCACTATCCGATATGTCCTCCGCATTCTCATCATCATCTGCGCTTAATGCATTGAGTAATTCCAGATCAATATTATCATCCATATTCTCACCCATATCCTCACCCTCATTATTTAAGATTTCTTCTGCCGACATGTCCTCTGATACCTCCACATATACATCTATTATTTGATTATCCTGTCCGGTTGCTTCATTTCTTCCTGCTTCTACAGGGGTTTCATCCAATGAAGCAGCTGCATCTTGCGTATACTCCGTAAATGGCTCTCCTGTCTCTTCATATACAGGCTTCGCATCCGCTAAGCTTTTTATCTCATCAGGCTGTTCTGTTCCGGCTTCCGGAAAATTCTCATCCTCGAACATGCTAGCCTGTATAAACAGTGGCTCTTCAGTCTGATCAGCCATGATATCTTCAGGTTGTTCTGCCATGGTATCCTCAGACTGCTCTGTCATAATATCTTCAGACTGTTTTGCAATGGTTTCTTCAAATTGTTCTGTCATGGTTTCTTCAGACTGCTCTGCCATGGCTTCTTCAGATTGCTCTGCCATGATATCTTCAGACTGTTCTGCCATGGCTTCTTCAAATTGCTCTGCCAAGATATCTCCAAGCTGTTCTGGAATAGAATCTACAGTCTGTTCAGTATCGGAAAACTGCTCAGTCGAATATTGTTCCGTCAAATATTGTTCTGTCGTTAATTGCTCTGCCGAATATTGCTCTGCAGACTCAACTGATAATTCTGTATCACGTACATCGGATTGTCCGGTATAAGACTTGTCGTTCTTACCCTTATTACCTTTAATCCTGAACTTTGAACCTTTTGCCTTCCTGGTTTCGGATTTGTCCGGAAAACCCAAGAGCTCTCTGATAGCTTCATCCGAATTGTCGGCGTCCTCCATGGCGAAATCCTCAAGCCATTCCTTCATCTTTTCGTTTTCAGTTGCTTCATCCAAGGTATCCTTAACCTCATCCAGAGTATTTACAATGGGCTCGTCAATATCCTCAACAGCATCATCACCAGGTATAAGCTCACTCAATGCCTGGGACAAATCATTCTTAAAGTCCTTGAAAAAACTCATCTGCCTTGTACCTCCCTATGTGTTGGATTATTTAACTGAATCTGCTTTTATCTGCTGGATTGGTTTTAAGCTCTCATCTATCGGCAAGACCCTGGCTCCATTCTCAAGCAACTCTTCAACAAGCTGCGGCAATGTATCTAACATGGCTTTGTTTGAACCCGTATCGTGCATAAGTACTACTGCCGTCTTTTTCTTAGCAACACCACTCAATACATTGTCGAGCATCTGTTCACCGGTAAGCTTTTCGCCGGTTGCATCCCCGTTAACCACATTCCAGTCATGGTACACTATGGATTTCTCGTTCAGGTACCTTATAAACTCACTCATCCCGTGATCATTTACCTTATTGTAGCTGCCTCCGGGAAAACGAAAGATTGTAGGTATATATCCAGTAGTATCATATAACAATTTCCATAGTTTTGTAAAGTCTTTATCAAAATCTTCTATAGATTTATATATTACTTTATAGTTGTGCGAATATGAATGCATACCCAGAGTATGCCCCTCTTCCACAATTCTCTTATACTGCCTCTTGGACCTGTCATCCGTCCTCCCATTGACGAAGAAGGTTGCCTTGACATTATATTCGGCCAGAATATCCAGAATATCATCGGTATACTTGCTGGGACCGTCATCAAAGGTCAGATATACGTTCTTGCCGCTGTATTTACCGTTCTTCACTTCGGGCTCCTGATTATCTTGCGCAGTATTGTTCTTAACCGCCTGGCCTGCTGCTTCCAGACCCTCCGTTATACCTTCGGGAGGACTTAATTTTGAAAGGGTATCATCCGACATGAAATCTTCAGGTAGATTTAAACCTGTTAAGCTGTCATTATCCCCGTTTTCGTAAGAAGGTATTGCTCCATCAGAATCTGTTGCTCCATCAGGAGATAGTGCTCCGGTTGGAGACACTGTGCCATCAGAAGACAATGAACTGTCAGGAGATGCTGCATCGTCAGGAGATGATGAACCGTCAGGAGATGCCACTCCGCCAGGAGATGCCGCTCCGCCAGGAGGCATTGACCCATTCAAATCCTTTGTTCCTCCCGTAACCGCTGCTCCATTAAAAAATGTCTCTCCGTCAGGATTCATTGTATCGTCATCATCCACAACGCTGCCTGGGAGGCTTTCATCTTCTGGAGAACCTGATGCCTGACTTTCTCCGGGAGTTGCTGCATATGCAAAATCGTCTTTTTCCTCTTCAGAAAGAATACCTTCTGTAATATGTATGCTTACCAGGTCATCAACCTGTTCTTGCAATCTGAACAACCTTATACCCAGTAATATGCATAAAATAGTCGGTAGCAGCATAAAGAATACTACTGTCAGAATGATTACCGTCTTTATTTTTTTAACTCTTTTTTTTCTGGCTTCCGGTGTCGCTTCCTTCTTACCGTTTTCCTCCTCAGAAGGATTTTTCACGTTCTGCATATACCCACCCTCTTGACTTACATTTGAATCAATTCTATCACATAATCATTTGAAAATACACAATAATTCATAAAATTACATGAAAAGACATGCAGCCTGATATAGTATATTAGTCCTTGCAATACACCTGCATTATAATAGTATTGTAACATAAAGCCAAGACATTTCGTAGTGCCGGTTTTTATATTTTGCGTGTGACAGGGGGACGGAGTTGTTGACACACTGCGGTGTGTCAACAACTCCGTCCCCCTGTCACACGTCCCCCTGTCACACTACGGATTTACTTTAACCCATGTATGCACTCTTTTGATTTTTTTGTTGTATAGGGTTATTGTCGTCTTTATTACGACTTCTCCGGGTGCCTTTGCCGTAATATTTCCCTTGGAGTCTACTTCAGCAATCTCATTATCACCTGATATAAACTCAACTGTCACTCCTCCTATAGCGCTTTGGCTTGTGGGCTCATCCAGAGAGCTTACCCATTCCAATGTGGCCGGTTGTATTATGTTTATCTTGCCGCTGTTCTTTCCCTCTGTCGCTGATAAGGTTATCGAGGTCGGTATGACCCAGATTTGATCCTTCAGGCTTAAATACAGCTTTCGGTCAGCTTCTTCTGTAAATATCACATAGTCGGAGCACTGCAGTATGTTGATTGTTACATATCCTTCTTCATCCACAATTGCCTCACCATATGGTATTGTCTCCAGCTTTCCTTTGCTCTTATTATAGTGGTACAGATATACCTTCTTGCCCGGTGTTACTCCTTCCATATCTCCTACATATATTCTTACACTTGCCTGGGAAGGTAATACTCCCTCATGGGCAAAATCTATTACTAAGGCAACCGTATCATCATTTTCATTATCTACATTATCTTCATTCTGTTCATCTGTGAAGTATGCATCATCCGCTACTTTTTCAACCTTCAATGAAAGGTTGACATCATTGATTGCCTTATCGGATTTTGTTAATTCTGTTTTGTCAAAGGTCCAGGAGTATAGGACTTTATCATTCGTATCTGTTACATTAACGATGATATCCTTATTGTTTTCCTTCGCCTTTTGTATCACCTCTGACTCCAATACCAGATTTATATCCCTCTGATTTACATTATTAACTTGTTCAGGTAAACTTAGATCAATCTGAATACCTGACAGCTCTTCATTGTCTAATTCATCCAGTATCTCCCCTGATGTAATCGGTACAGTAATTTGACCGTCATAATATTCTATTACATCCTGCGTTAATTCTACCTCTATCTGAATACCATCCTCGGTTTTTTTCACATTAACCTTTGGTGCAGGAGTTGGTGTAGGGGTTGGTGTATAAGGTATGGGTGTTGGGCTCGGTATTGGTGTAGGGCTTGGTGTCGGTGTAGGCGTAGGTGTTGGTGTCGGTGTAGGCGTAGGAGTAGGTGTATAGGCTGTTGCTGTGATCGTTCCTGTCTTGGTTGCTGTATCCGACTCTGCTCCCTTGCTTAAAGCTGCTGTGAAGGTGAAGCTTCCGTTTGTTCCCGTAGGGTTGGCGCTGGTCCCTGCTGCGGCAGCTGTAAAGGAGTCAAGTGTTATGTTACCTGATGTTACTGTTATTCCTAAGCCGCTCATCCCCGGCAGTCCGTTTATCAGTATTACAAGCTCTGCTTTTACTGATTGTTCGTCGTTGGCATCAGCCTGATTGATGGTATAGGTTCCGCCCTCGATGGCACTCTTGGCACTTGCTACCGCCTGGGCATCCGTTATCCCTGTATAGACTGTTGCTGTTATCGTTCCTGCCTTGCTTGCTGTATCCGACTCTGCTCCCTTGCTTAATGATACTGTGAAGGTGAAGCTTCCGTTCGTTCCTACAGGGTTGGCGCTTGTCCCTGCTGCGGCCGGTGTCAGGGTTAATGTAATGTTACTTGCTGTTATTGTTATTCCCGTACCGCTCATTCCGGGCAGTCCATTTATCAGAATTACAAGCTCTTCTTTTACTGCCTGATCGCCATTTGCAACCGTCTGATTGATGGTATAGGTTCCGCCCTCGATGGCACTCTTGGCACTTGCTACTGCCTGGGCATCCGTTATCCCTGTATAGACTGTTGCTGTTATCGTTCCTGTCTTAGTTGCTGTATCCGACTCTACTCCCTTGCTTAATGATACCGTGAAGGTGAAGCTTCCGTCCGTTCCTGCTGCGTTGGCGCTTGTCCCTGTTATAGCAGCAGTAAAGGAGTCAAGTGTTATGTTACCTGCCGTTACTGTTATTCCTAAGCCGCTCATTCCCGGCAGTCCGTTTATCATTCCTGCCAGCTCTGCCTTTACTGATTGTTCGTCGTTGGCA
>DCTS01000052.1:17646-17889 GCA_002329645.1 Lachnoclostridium sp. UBA1434
TACCGTGAAGGTGAAGCTTCCGTCTGTTCCTGCAGGGTTGGCGCTGGTCCCTGCTGCGGCAGCTGTAAAGGAGTCAAGAGTTATGTTGCCTGATGTTACTGTTATTCCTAAGTCATTCATTCCCGGCAGTCCGTTTATCATGTCAGCCAGCTCTGCCTTTACTGATTGTTCGTCGTTGGCATCAGTCTGATTGATGGTATAGTTTCCTCCCTCGATAGTACTCCTGGCATCTATTACCGCCTG
>DCTS01000052.1:17962-18124 GCA_002329645.1 Lachnoclostridium sp. UBA1434
ACCTGCTGCGGCAGCTGTAAAGGTGCCGAGTGTTATGTTACCTGCTGTTACTGTTATTCCTGTATCACTCATTCCGGGAAGTCCGTTTATCAGTCTCGCCAACTCTTCTTTTACTGATTGCTCGTCGTTCGCATCAGTCTGATTGATGGTATAGGTTCCTCC
>DCTS01000071.1 GCA_002329645.1 Lachnoclostridium sp. UBA1434
TCCAAGCTATAGGGTACATTATATTTTGACCATATTTCTATCAAATATACGTTTTCCGAAATGGCTCAAACCCTTGAAAATACTGGCATTTCTAAGCTGTCAGCTTACTCATCCCAGTTGTGATACACTTCCTGAACATCGTCATCCTCATCCAGTAAATCAAGAATCCTGTTCATGTTCTTGATATCCTGTTCGTCCGAGAGTGTAACCCAGGTCTGGGGGATCATGGACACTTCGGCTTGTACCATGGGTATGCCGGCCTTTTCAAGCGTTTCCCTGACCTCACTGAAGGAGTCGGGATCGGTAATTATCTCGTAGCTGTCCTCTTCCTCAATAAAGTCCTCGGCTCCGGCTTCCAGGGCTGTCATCATCAGGTCGTCGGCCTTCATGTCGCATTCTTCCCTGTCTATGATAATCTGACCCTTCCTGTCAAACATAAAGGATACGCAGCCCTGAGTTCCTACGTTGCCGTTTCCCTTGGTAAATGCATTTCTTACATTGGCTGCAGTCCTGTTCTTATTATCCGTCAATGCTTCGACAATTATTGCTATCCCATTGGGACCGTAGCCTTCGTAGGTTACGGTTTCATAATTAACGGCATTGGCATCGCCGGCTGCCTTCTTGATGCTTCTTTCTATAGTATCATTCGGCATGTTGTTAGCCTTGGCCTTGGCTATGGCATCCCTGAGCCTGCCGTTTGCATTCGGATCGGGTCCGCCTTCCTTGACGGCAACAGCCAATTCACGTCCCAGCTTTGTGAATATCTTGCCCTTTACTGCATCGTTCTTTTCCTTCTTGTGCTTAATATTTGCAAACTTAGAATGTCCTGACATATAATTTCTCCTCACTATCTATGTAACAAAATCTTTTACAGCAGAAAAGCAGGAAACCATCAGGTTCCCGGCTTAAATACTTAAGAAGCCAAACTATTCTGCTGAATTAATCAGCCTGTTCAGCTTTTCCATGACAGATACAGTTGCCTCTGCAGTGCGTACGGCACACATAATAGTATCATCCCCAGCTATGCAGCCAACTATGCTGCTTATCTGCAAAGCATCCAATGCTGCAGCAACTGCCATCGCCATTCCTGATACAGTCTTAATGACAAGGATATTCTGTGCCGCATCCATTGATACAAAGCCTTCCCTGAGCACTCTGGTAAGCTTCTCGCTCATTACCGGCTCCGTTTTCTGCAATGCAATATATTTTTGCTTGCCGCTGTCTACCGCCACTTTGGTGAGCTTGAGTTCTCTGATATCCCTGGATACAGTGGCCTGGGTAACATTATAACCGTCCTTCATAAGCAACTCAGCCAGTTCCTCCTGAGTCTCGATGTCGTACTTATTAATTAATTCAATTATCTTACTCTGCCTGCTGATCTTCATATCCTTACCAGTGCCTTTCTGATTATTTTTTGTATGATTCAATCCTCATTATAGACAAGCTTTGATCTGAGTATATCATAAAAGCTTGTTTGATCCAGCTTAATGAGTTTTGCTTCGTAAGCCGCCTTCTTTATGATAATGGAATCTCCCGTTCCCATGTCAGCCACCTTGCTGCCGTCATATGTCGCAGTTGCTTCCGACGCATGTGTTTTTCGGCTTTCACCCACTGTTACCCTTATCGTATCACCTGCTGATACGACTATACTTCTTGGACTGAGAGAATGGGGACATATAGGAGTTATTACTATTACATCTGCCCTTGGATTAATTATAGGCCCTCCTGCAGAAAGATTGTAGGCCGTCGAGCCGGTAGGTGTTGATATTATTACTCCGTCACCCTTGAAATTATCCACCAGCTCATCATTTACATATATAACAAGGCTTATTATCCTTGAAAAGCCCTTTCGTGCAATAACAATGTCGTTAAGTACACAGTCCGTTAGCTCTTCTCCTGAATTAGCAGTAAAATTATTAGCGTTAATGCTCTTCACAATCTCGCCCGACAACAGCATCCGCTTTTCAATCCGGTAATCATCCCGGTAAAGGCGCTCAAGGGCTTCGCTGACATTCTGCTGCTCAATCTCGGCAAGAAATCCCAGCGTACCCAGATTAACACCCAGGACAGGAACTCCGAAGCTTAACAATTTTTTAGCTGCGCGTATTATCGTACCGTCCCCGCCAAGCACTATAGCGCAATCGCATCCGGTGCCTTCAACAGTATTTAAAGCCGCATCTATATTATCAAGCCGGGACAGGATTACCTGCTTGCCGGCCGTTCTGATATGGCCGGCAATCCTGTTTGTTACAGCATAGTCCTTATCCTTATTTTGATTGGTTATAATTAAGAATCTATCCATCTGCCAGCTTACCCCCGCCTGTTATGCCCAGGAAATGCATTTTAAGACGCTTATATTCGATGAAAGCTTATCATAAAATGACAAAACTTTCAAGCAATTTATGATTAAATTGCGCCATTTTGCATAAATATGCAGCAGTAATATCCCTGTAATAATAAACCGTCAATCATCAGGAAGGCTTTCGTGTGCCATATCAACAGCAGATGTTATTAAATCATCGGAAAGAATACTGCCGGTTGGTACGCTGTTACTTAAGCTGTCGTCGGAAAGCTGTGCTTCGTTATGCTGTGCGTCATTTAGTTTTGCATCCTTTAGCTTTGTATCGCTTAGCTTTTTAATATACAATAAATATTCAATATTGCCTTCGGGGCCTCTTATAGGTGAATAATTAAGCCCAAGGCAATCATAACCGTTATTACCCGCAAAAGCTGAGACTGTTCGAATGACCTCGATATGCGTATTCTTATCCCTGACAACACCCTTTTTTCCGACCTTCTCCCTGCCGGCCTCAAACTGGGGCTTAATCAGGCATACTGCATCAGCCTCATCCTTTAGGAGCCTCCTTACCGGTATCAGGACCTTGGTCAGGGATATGAAGGATACATCTATTGAAGCAAAGGTTATATCCTCGCTTATACTTTCAGGAGTAAGGTATCTTATATTCGTCCGCTCCATGGATACCACCCTTTTGTCCTGTCTAAGCTTCCAGGCCAGTTGGTTCGTGCCCACATCCACCGCATATACCTTGGCCGCACCGTTTTGAAGCATGCAGTCTGTAAAGCCTCCTGTGGAGGAGCCGATGTCCATGCAGATTCTGCCCTCAAGCATCAGGTTGAAGCAGCCTATTGCCTTCTCCAGCTTGAGACCGCCGCGGCTTACATATTTCAGAGGGTTTTCCTTGATCTCAATTATCACATCCTCCAAAAATGTGCTTCCTGCCTTATCCTCCCTCTGCCCGTTTACAAAGACATTACCCGACATTATAACTGCCTTTGCCTTCTCCCTTGACTCGACCAGTTTTCTGTTAACCAGCATAACATCAAGGCGTTCCTTCATAGCTACTCTCCCATTATCTCATTATCTTATTAGCCCGCTATCCTATTATCTCAGCATCTCAATATTTCAAATATCTCAATATCTCAATATCTCAATATTTCAATATTTCAATATCTCATATCTCAATATCTCAATATCTCATATCTCAATATCTCATATCTCATTATATCATTATCCAACCAATCAATTATCTCATAATCTCCATATTTCATAATATCCATATCCCATTATCCCATTGTTGTGCCATTACCTTATTATGTCCCTAATGAAATACTCACATATGTTTGTTCCTGCTTTCATTACATCTTTAATTCCTTAAGCACCCTTTTCAGGATACTGTCACTGTCAAGTCCAAGCCTTTCATAAAGCTCATTTACACTACCATGTTCTACAAAGGCATCGGGTAAGGATATATTGATATGCTTAATTTTTCTCCTGGTTATGCTGCTTAAGCAATCTGACACCTTTTGGCCGAAGCCTCCGTTTCTTACATTCTCCTCCATAGTAATGAATACATCATGCTTTTTGGCCAGCTCCTGCAAAAGCCCGGTATCCAGGGGTGATATAAAGCGCACATTAATGAGGGAAGCCTTCCTGCCTGCCGCCGTAAGCCCTTCAGCCAGCTTCTCTGCAGCCTTAACCATGCTTCCGACCGCAAGTACGGCTATGGAACCGGAGAGGCTTATAACCTCGCTTTTACCGTATTCTATCGGTGTACGTACATTACTTAAGCCGTAATATGCCTCCCCCTTGGGATATCTGATTGCCACCGGTCCGTTATGACTAAGGGCAAAATCCAGCATATCCTCCAGCTCATATGCATTCTTCGGCGCCATGACAGTCAGATTAGGTATATGTGATAAGAAGGACAGGTCAAATATCCCCTGATGTGTCTTGCCGTCACGCCCGCTTATCCCGGCATGATCTATTGCAAAAACAACCGGAAGGTTATTTATACATACATCATGTATTATCTGGTCATATGCCCTCTGAAGAAACGTTGAATATACTGCCACCACGGGCTTAAAGCCTCCCATTGCCAGTCCTGCGGCAAATGTTACGGCATGCTCCTCCGCTATCCCCACATCGAAGAATCTCTCCGGGAATCGCCTCTTAAACTCCTGTAATCCTGTGCCGTACGGCATTGCAGCCGTCACCGCCACAATCTTGTCGTTTGAAGCTGCGTTTCTTACCAGCGCATCCGAGAATACTCCGGTATATGATTTGACCTTGCCTGTCTTTATAGGTTTGCCGCTCTTTATATCAAAGGGATCCACCCCGTGGAACCTGCTCGGATACTTTTCTGCGAAGCTGTAACCCTTGCCCTTCTTTGTTATGACATGAACCACAACTGCTTTCCTGGCTCTGGACGCAGTCCGCAGCGCATCCATCATCCTGCCTATATTATGTCCGTCTATAGGGCCGATATAAGTAAGTCCCATATCCTCAAAGAACATGCTTGGAAGCATGAAATACTTGATTGCATCCTTTGAACGTTTTAATCTGTTGACCACCGATTTGCCGCCGGGTACCCGGGTAAGCCTGTTTTCAAGATTTTCCTTAAAATCCGTATAATTTGAGTTGGTGCGCAGCTTAGCAAGATAATTTGCCATACCGCCCACATTTTCTGATATGGACATGTTGTTGTCGTTAAGTACAATAATTAAATTGGATTTCAGTCTGCCTGCATTATTGAGCGCCTCATATGCCATACCGCCTGTCAGCGCTCCGTCCCCCAATACCGCTACTATCTTCTCGCTGCCCCCCGACAGCTCCCTGGCCTTTACAAGCCCCAGGGCTGCTGATATTGACGTGGAGCTGTGGCCTGTATCAAAGCTGTCGCATATATTTTCCGAACGGCTGGGAAATCCGCTTATGCCGTCGGTCTGTCTTAAGCTGTTAAACCTGTCCTTTCTGCCGGTCAGAAGCTTATGGGTATAAGATTGGTGCCCCACGTCCCATACCAGCTTATCCTGCGGAAAGTTCAGTAAAAGGTGCAGGGCCATGGTCAGCTCCACTACGCCAAGATTAGAGGCCAGATGTCCTCCCGTCCTGCTTACATTTGCAACTAAAAAAGCCCGAATTTCTTCAGCCAGCTTACTATAATCCTGGGGTCTTATTTTCTTTATATCATTAGCCTGATTTATACTATCCAATAATGACAAAGCAATTCCTCCTTGTCTTGCATTTTATTTCTTCCTCGATATCAGGCGGAGTATCAGTTCTTTAAGAAAATCATTATTGTATGCGAACTCTTCATACTCTCTGACCGCCCGGCGGGAAAGCTTATCCACCTCTTCCCCGGCTTTATCAACACCCAGCAGGGCAGCATAGGTTATCTTTCGGTTTTTTTCATCGCTATGAGCAGGCTTTCCCAACTCCTGCGTGCTGCCGGTCACATCCAGGATATCATCCCTGATCTGAAAAGCAAGTCCGATATCGGCAGATATTGTCCTGATTCTTTCGATATCCTCATCAACGGCTCCTGCCAGTATTGCCCCCACCATCATGGAAGCTTCTATAAGGGCTCCTGTCTTTAGGTTATACATTGTATTAAGCCTATCAAGGCTAATATTGGATTCATCTGTCTCCATATCCATAACCTGGCCGCCTATCATGCCATTTATGCCGGCTTTTTCCGCAAGTATGCCCAATGCCCTCATAATCCGCCTGTATGCTGTTAATGCCTCAGATGCATCGGCAGATTTTCCTTCTGCTGCCTTGCATGCACCTATGGCAGTCTCAAAGGCATAATTAAGCAGGGCATCCCCCGACAGCAAAGCCATAGCTTCTCCGTATACCACATGTGCGGTTTTTTTGCCCCTTCTGTAATCGTCATTATCCATGCAGGGCAAATCATCGTGCACAAGAGAATAGGTGTGGATCATTTCAATTGCCGCCATGAAGGGCCCGATAAGCTCCATATCCGTTCCTCCGAAGAGACGGTAGGTTTCCAGCATAAGCATGGATCTTATACGCTTGCTTCCGGAAGAAAAGCTGTAATTCATGGCTTCCTTTACAGTTGCCGTTTCTCCCTCTTCCTCAGGCATAAACCTTCTCATAATCCCTTCTATCTCAGAACGGCGTTCATCAAGCATTAAATCATATTCCATCGGTTTCACCGTTTTCATTCAGTATCATAATCTCCTTCTCCACCTTGTCGATGGATTCACTGCAGGACTTCAGCAGCCTGACTCCCTCCTGATAAAGGCTTAAGGATGCTTCCAGACCCATATCCGGCTTCTCCAGCTCTTCTATTATACTGTTCAGCCTTTCAAATGCTTCCTCCAGCTTGAAATCCTTATTCTCCATTTCCCTGTTCTCCATATCTATATGCGGCTTATTCATATAAGATTATAGCCGGCACTCCTTTCCTATGACTATATTGCAGTTGATTGCCTGCTCTTATGCTGACCTGCCTGTGTATACCTAAGATACATGCTCCGGAGCAAAGGCTAAGCGGATGTATCGTCGCGGCGGAGCCTGTCTGCCTTTCTGGTCTTTTCCGCTCTTGCCATTATATCGCCGTCAAGTAATGATACCGTCAGAAGTTCATTTTCATATACATCTTCTACGCTCTGCACCGGCTTATTGTCCTCTCCTATTACCAGCGCATAGCCTCTTTTCAGCTTTGACAGGGGTGACAGACCTTCAAGCCTGGTTATACATATATCAAGCCTGTGTCTTGCATCCTTAAGGCGTTGTGCCATCCTGTCCGACAGCTTATGCTCCATATCTGCCAAAAGCTGGCGCTTCTGCTTTATCTGATATGAAGGGCTTGCATACATAAGCCTTATTTTAAACTCCTTAAGACGCGACTCATTATATGTAACCTTTTGCATTAAGGCCTTTGTCAGATGCCTGTTATAGTTTTGAAGCTTTTCTGCAAATGCCCTGTAATCATTCACCGCAAGCTCTGCCGCTGCCGAAGGCGTCGGGGCTCTCATGTCCGCTGTATAGTCCGCTATGGTGAAGTCCGTTTCATGGCCAACCGCCGATATGATGGGAGTTTTACAGGCGAAAATAGCTCTTGCCACAATCTCTTCGTTAAATGCCCACAAATCCTCGATTGAACCGCCTCCGCGGCCTATTATAATTGTATCCGGTTCAAGCCTGTCCAGCGTCCTTATGCCCTTTACAATACTCTCCGCTGCTCCTGCGCCCTGAACCTGTGCAGGATATAGTATAAGCTGTACATAAGGGTTGCGGCGGCGGGATATATTTATGATATCCTGGATGGCTGCTCCTGTTGATGCGGTTACAATACCTACTTTCCTGGGATAGCAGGGAATGGGTTTTTTATATGCTTTATCGAACAGGCCTTCAGCCTCCAGATCTTTTTTAAGCTTTTCAAAACGTTCGTAAAGGATTCCGAGGCCGTCAAGGCGAATCTCTGAAGCATAGAGCTGGTATTTTCCATCCCTCTCATATACACTGATGCTTCCGAACACTATGACGCTTTGCCCCTCCTCAAGGCGGAAGGCAAGTCCCTTTCGCTGACCGGCAAACATAACGCACGCCAATTGCCCCATGGCATCCTTTAATGTAAAATAAATATGCCCTGAGGTATGGTATTTGCAGTTGGACACCTCGCCCTTAACATATATCCGGCTCAGTATGCTGTCCCTTATGAACATGTTTCTTATATACTGGTTGATTTCCGTAACGGAATATGCCTTTTCCATCATTATCACCGTGCTCCGGTTATTAAGCCTTGCAGGTTATGCCGGATCTTTGCCGGCTGCCGCTAATATGCCTGCTGCCGGTATACCTGTATCGCACAATTATGCCAGCTTGGCAAGTACACCGTTTATAAAGGATGGTGAATCATTGCCGCCGTATCTTTTTGCCAGCTCAACAGCTTCATTGATTGCCACCTTCACAGGTATGTCGTCATCATATTTCATCTCAAATACGGCAAGTCTTAATATGGTCAGTTCCACCTTGCCGATACGACTAAGCTTCCATCCGCTTGCAGCCTCAGAAAGCATGGCATCAATCTCACCAAGCCTTCCCAGTATTGATTGAAGTCTGTCGGTAAGGTACTTATGCTGCCCTTCATCCGGTAACTTCAAATCAGAAATATACAGATTGATTTGCTCTGTCAAACCATCCGCATCATAAAAACTTTTTCTGAACAGCATTAGAAATATATGCTCCCTGATTTCCCTTCTGGTCAATTTAGCCGCTTCCTCCTACAATTATCAAGTGCTCCCTGATATATCTTTTGCATCTTATATATATAAAAATATACAGTATTAAGATGCCATTAATATATCTTTGAATCTTCCTGCACATAAACAGTAAAAAATACAACAATAAACAAGGGGTGCCGTAAAACAGTAGGCAGCAGCCTCCGGATTAGCAGATCCGGTCAGCTGCCTGTTCTTAGCATCCCCTTGTCTGGGATTCAATTGCTTTTTACGATATTAACACCGGCAATTCTGATGTTAACCTCCCTAACCTGCAATCCCGTCATATTCTCGATTGCAAGCTTTACCTTCTCCTGCACCAGTTTGGCTGTTTCAGGGATACCGTATCCATATTCCAAAGTTAATGCCATATCCACCGATACCGCATCCGGGCTAACCTGAACCTTGACACCTTTGGACGGATTCTTCTTGCCAAGTCTTCCGGTCAGCTCACTGGTAACATTGCTTCCTGTTGCAGCCACACCCTTCACCTCGGTTGCCGCAAGTCCTGCAATTACGGCTACGACATCATCGGCTATCTGAACCTCTCCAACCTTGCCATTTTCATGTATCTTATATGTGTTCCTGACCTCCGGTTCCTTGTTCACGGCAGATACCTCCTGTACTTCTATGATAATCCGGTAAAATACTATATCAGCTAAGACAAAAATATACAACAACTATAATATATAGTATTATACCAAACTTATCAACTTTTGCAATTGATAATAATATTTTTTCACTATTCTGCCACTACAACAGGAATTATTGTCATTTTGTCCACAGATATACCGGTCTTGGTTTTAACCTCTTCTTCTATTATTGCAAGCTGCTGGTCGCTAAGACTCTGGGCATTAACAATTACGTCCACCTTGCCTTCATTGATGCTTACCAGGGTTCCGTCGAAGCCCCTTGCTTCAAGGGCTATCTCCGTAGAATTCTCCTTTTCGGCAATGTCCGTAAGCTGAATCATCTTGTTGAAGGTCTCATTCTTTAATTCCTCGGAAACATCCGGGCTCTCAATGATCTCCATATATGTAGCCTTATTCTTTGCCCGCATCTGCTCCCTCTCAATCTTGTTGGTTATGAAAAAGCCCGCATCAAGGGTCGTACTGGCAAGCACGGCTTCTCCCGGAATACCTTCCTTGTCTTTAAGCTCTCCGGTATCCTTTACATCAACAGCCGCTTCGAGTATATCATCATCGGAAATGTCTCCATACTCGCTGTCATCATCAAGTGTATTTACCGGTGCCGACTCGTCATTTTCATCATTCGTATCATCCGCAGCCGTATTTTGCATTTCCCCCGTATCATCGGCCTCATTTACGTCCTGGATATCCCCATTATCATTGACATCCCCTGTAGTATCTCCGGTATCATCCTGTGTGGTGTCACTCTGGGCCATGTCTATTCCTTCTGTCCCCAATACATCCTCGTACGTCTCTAAATCCGGATTCACCGCCTCCAAAGAAGCATCCTTCTCCGGTTCATCTCTATTGGTAAAGCTCAGATAACCGGCAATCACTATCATAATTGCTAAAGCAGTGATTATGATATGATTCTTTTTGAATATATTTTTCATTTATAAACCTCCTGATCATTTAATCCCGTCACTCATCTTCATCACCTTAACCTTATGGGCAGGTGCATCAAATAGTACCTCGGCAGCTTCCATTATGTCCTGTATTATTGCGGCATCATCACCGCCCTCAGCTATCACAAGCACGCCCTCAACCTCCGGTTCACGCTCCTGTATTATGTATGGCAGAGTTTCCCCATCACTGTTGGTTACTAAAACAGTGGTTTCCTCCCTGCCGATACTGCTGCTGGTTCTGCTTCCGCCCTCCCCGTCTGTTTCATTCAGGCTTTCCTGTGTATACGGACTATCCTTCAGCGTAACCTGCTCTTTGGATGCCTTAAAGGTTATCATTACCTTCACATCGCCAATTCCTCTAACCTTGCGAAGTGCAGACTCAAATTCATCCTCCATCTTCTTTCTGTAGGCATCCAAATCATAGGCAGCCTGCTTATCATCCTGTTTGTTCCCTGCTATTATATCCGGGCTTTTGCTTTCCTTTTTATTGCTGCTGCCAAATATCCCCGGAATAGACAGCACTATAAGCAACAATCCCGCAGTGAAAATCATGGCAAGCTTTGGCAGTCCGATTTCCTTCAGGGATATACGTTTTTTCTCCATATTATCCTCCCTGTATACTAATATTTATATTAGCCGGTTCGATATTATAGAAGTCCGATAATTTATTTTTTATATTAATTTCCAATGGCGTTAAGGACCTATCCTGCAGTAAAGCCCCGCCTAATACTATCCTTTCTATATCTATTCTCTTGTTCGTACCT
This sequence comes from Lachnoclostridium sp. UBA1434, assembly GCA_002329645.1. Lineage (GTDB taxonomy): Bacteria > Bacillota > Clostridia > Lachnospirales > Lachnospiraceae > Mobilitalea. The sequence goes on from DCTS01000071.1 coordinate 10,909, forward strand.
TCTGTGCTGCCTGTCTCCTCATTGATACACTCCGCCTTAACATCCATGGATATAAGCCCGCCGAAATTGCCGCTTTCAGTGTCCGTCTCAAAGTATGCATTAAACTCTGTCAACCTTACTCCCTCTCCCGAAAGCAGCTCTTTGGCCTGCTGCTTAAGCTTGTCTTCATAATCCGTAAATAGCGACTGCAGCTGCTTTTTTTCCATATGGGCAAGACTTTTCCTGAAGCTTAAGGCTTCAGCTGCCTGCTCATTAGAGCCCAGGTAGTACTCCAAATCATCCTCCAGATCAAATAGCTTCATAAGCGGGGATATGACTATAAGCACAAGTATCATTCCGGATACAATACTTACATACTTTTTATAGCTGCTGTTTCCAAGCAGGTTCATGATTATTGTATTCAGAATCATGTAGATTACTATGTTCCTTATCCAGCTGTAGACCTCGTCCATACTGCCCTCCTCCTTACATGGATATGAACACCCAGCCATACATAATTTGTTATACATGCATTGCTTGCTATGCATGTATTGCTTGCTATGCATACATTGCCTGTTATGCATGTATTGCTTGCTATGCATACATTGCCTGTTATGCAT
>DCTS01000113.1:0-622 GCA_002329645.1 Lachnoclostridium sp. UBA1434
TTTCATGGAGATGAATACCCGTATACAGGTGGAGCATCCCGTAACGGAAATGGTGACCGGTATGGATATTATAAAGGAGCAGATAAGAATTGCAGCCGGGGAGAAGCTTGCCTTAAGGCAAAAGGATGTGGAGCTTCGCGGACATGCAATAGAGTGCAGGATTAATGCGGAGAATCCTGCCCGGGGTTTTATCCCGTGTCCGGGGCTGGTCAGTAATGTACTGTTCCCCGGAGGCCCGGGCATAAGGGTGGATAGCGCCCTGTATCCGGGATATATGGTTCCCGCATGCTATGATTCCATGCTTGCCAAGGTAATAGCCTGCGGAAGGGACAGGAACGAAGCCGTACAGCGAATGAAGAGGGCCCTTGCGGAGTTTGTTATTGACGGGATAGATACTAATATAGATTTTATGTATGAGCTTCTTGAGCATGAGGAATTTCTTACCGGCATGTATAACACGGGTTTCATATCCCTTGAGAAGCCCGGCGCTTTGGCAGGCGGAGAAATTCAAAGCCAGTTTGTATAAATATAAAACCGGTTAATATAAGCAGTAATAATATTTAATTTCAAGCAGTTATAATACCTGCTTATACAGGTCTAATTGTCTGGTTATGCATGAATT
>DCTS01000113.1:647-11298 GCA_002329645.1 Lachnoclostridium sp. UBA1434
CAAGGCCGCAGGAGCTTAATGGACAGGAGATGGAGAAGCCTGTGGTTCCTCAGGGTATTATGACCAAGTGCCCAAGATGCGGCAAGCCCATATATACCAAGCTTTTACTTAAGAACCTTAAGACGTGTGAATGCGGCTATTATTTCAAGGTGTCCGCTTATGAGCGCCTTGCCATGATTATTGATAATAATGATTTTAAGGAATTTGATCCGCAGCTTTTTACAAGGGATCCTCTGGATTTCCCGGGATATGGTGACAAGCTGGTGAAGACCCAGCTGCAGACCGGCCTGGTGGACGGCCTTGTGACGGGACTTGGGAGGATAGAAGGTGAGCCGGTTATGGTGGGTATAATGGATTCCTCCTTCTTTATGGGGAGCATGGGCACAGCTATAGGTGAAAAGCTGACAAGGATGTTTGAGAGAGCCATAAAGGAACACCTGCCCGTAATTATATTCACGGCCTCGGGCGGAGCCAGAATGCAGGAGGGTATATTTTCACTTATGCAGATGGCAAAGGTAAGCGCAGCAGCGGCAAGGCACAGTGAGGAGGGTTTGCTGTATATAACAGTACTGACCGATCCTACCACAGGGGGCGTTACGGCAAGCTTTGCAATGCTTGGGGATGTTATACTTGCCGAGCCCGGCGCTTTGATAGGGTTTGCAGGCCCAAGGGTAATCGAACAGACCATAGGGCAAAAGCTCCCGGAGGGTTTCCAGAGGGCTGAATTTTTGCTTGAGCACGGCTTTGTGGACAGAATAGTCGAAAGACATGAGCTTAAATCAACGCTGGGAGCGCTGCTTAAACTGCATAGACAGCATGATTTGCATAAGGCAGAAGCTATGGAATTGGCCGGCAATGAACCGGGATAATAATACAGATGACTTGCAGAATCCTCCAATTAATAGTAAACTTAGAATTCAAGATCAACCTTCCGTTATGGCTTATACAGCTGATTATTTAAGCCATGTAATTTGGATATTGAGAGGAGGGCATCATGGATATTACGCCATGGCAAAAGGTAAAGCTTGCCCGAATGCCGGTAAGGCCAACGGGACTTGACTATATAACAAAACTCTTTGATGGCTTCCTTGAACTGCATGGGGACAGATTTTTCGGAGAAGATCGGGCTATTGTAGGAGGCCTGGCTTTTTTTGAGGAAATTCCCGTTACAGTTATAGCACAGCAAAAGGGAAGGAATACTAAGGAGAACATAGCAAGGAATTTTTCCATGCCCCATCCTGAGGGTTACCGTAAGGCACTGCGTCTGATGAAGCAGGCGGAAAAGTTTAAAAGGCCTGTTATATGCTTTATAGACACGCCGGGAGCATACTGCGGAATTGGCGCTGAGGAAAGAGGGCAGGGTGAGGCTATTGCTTCGAACCTTGCCGGAATGATGATGCTTAAGACGCCTGTTATCTCCATAGTTATATCCGAGGGCGGAAGCGGAGGCGCCCTGGCTCTGGGAGTATCGGACAGGGTATATATGCTTGAGCATGCAATTTACTCCATCCTGTCTCCGGAAGGCTTCGCAAGTATTTTATATAAGGATGCCGCCAAGGCTGAGCAGGCGGCAAAGGATATGAAGCTGACGGCTCAGGACCTGTATAAGTTTGGCATAATTGACGGCATCATACCCGAGCCTCCGGGCGGAGCTCATAATGATTATGAATTTGTTATGGATAGGGTCAGAAAAGTTCTAAAGGAGAATCTTGAGGAGCTGATAAGGAAGCCTGTTGACAGACTGCTTGAAGAACGATATGAAAAGTTCAGGAGACTGTAATTTATAATAAGGGAGTGCTGATCAACTGTCTATGCTCCCTCCCGGGTACAAACTTTTCACTTGTCTGCCGGAAGGGAGAATAGACAGTTGAACAACACTCCTTCTATGTCGTATAAAGCTGCCGTCAGCCTTAAATAATCTATAATAAGAGCTTACTTTTATTTTGATTTGCATTCCTGCCTTTTGTTTTGAATTGTTGATAACAGGCATATAAGGATGCATAATATGATGAATTCCATCATCAGAAGCTCAAAGCTTAAGGCCAGATCGCTGTATGGCTGTCTAAGATTGTTGAAATCCAGATTGGGATATAAATAAATCAGCAGCAGATAAGCTGCGTTTATTGCTCCGATAACAGTGCTGAGCCAGGGAAGCCTCTTAAGGTTGCTTGCAGCGTAGAAGGCAAGGAAGTAGGATATCAGGAATATAACAAGTCCGCTATCTCTGTTGAGATCCAGGGACTTAGTAGTAAGATAAAGGTAAGCGCCTCCGACTAAAGCCGTACCGATAAGTGACCAGGTCAGTCTGTCTTTGTGTCTTTCCTTGTTGTAGGATGCTATAAAGAACGGAGCCGTAATGAACAGCCACATAAGGTAGTTGAATAAATCGCTGGTTTCCCGGCCTATTGCTTTAAGCAATGCTGTAATGCCAAAAAGCAGGAATACGCCTGCCGGAAGCAGACGGGCAAGGATTTTAAAATTTTTATCTAAAGCTTTATTATTTTCGGCTATGTAATCCAGGACAACCCCAAGTACTGCAAAGGGCACTATAAGGGTCAGCAGGTTGAGCTGTGTCTCAGGCACAAAGCCTTCCAGAATCAGATATACCGGTATCAGGACAATATATATTGCAACAAAGATGGAAGCCGACAGATGTCTTGCTGCGAACGAGAAAAATTTTTTCATAGATTAACCCTCCCTGCTTTATACCTCCTGTGCTGCAGCCGTTCTTAACAGAAGTGGCTGCCTTTTTATTGTACCTTATTTTACTATAATTGCAAATAGTAATTTAGCTTTTGACATTTATATATATGTTGGTTAGAATGTAATTATCATTCACCAGATAAGATAAGAAGGGAGCAACCCTGATATGGCACGCAGAAAGCCGGTTGAGTGGATAAGGCTTGACAATGCCGCAAAGATATTTCCCGCTAACAGCAATGAGAAGGATACCAAGGTATTCCGTTTTGTTTGCGAGCTTAATGACGAAGTTGACAGGATGATTCTGGAGAATGCGCTTGATAAGACCTTGCAGCTATTCCCCTTTTACAAGAGCGTATTAAGGCGAGGTGTTTTCTGGTATTACTTTGAAAGCTCGGAGCTTAAGCCGGAGGTTAAGGAAGAAAGCAAGCTCCCCTGTGCAATGCTTTACCATAGGAACAGGAGGAACCTGCTGTTTGAAGTCACATATTACAAGAAGCGAATTAACCTTGAGGTTTTCCATTCCCTCTCCGACGGTACGGGGGCGCTGAGCTTCTTAAAAACCCTCCTTCATTATTATATAACTGAAAAGTACAGGGAGGATTTCGGAGATGACCCGCCTGTACCCGATTACGACGCTTCCATCAGCCAGAAGATGGACGACAGCTTTATGAAATTCTACAACGGGCAGAAGCTTTCGAGCAAGGTCAAGCTGACCAGGGCATACAGTATTAAGGAAAGACGGCCGATTGACAATCGCTTAAATATTATTGAGGGTGTCATGTCCGTAGGCGATGTTATAGAGCTGGCCCACAAATATAACTCCACCATGACGATATATCTGACGGCTCTGTTTATAAAGGCTATATATCAGGAGATGCCTGTAAAAAGCAGAAGATACCCCGTCGTTCTTTCGGTACCTGTAAATCTGCGCACTTATTTTCCTTCGGTTACGGCCAGGAATTTCTTCGGTACCATCAGTATAAAGTATGATTTTAGTAAGAACTCCGACAAGCTGGAGGATATTATTAATGAGGTCAAGGCAAGCTTTGAGCGGGAGCTTACCCAGGAAAAGCTGAGCGAGCATATGAACCGGCTCATTGCTCTTGAGCATAATGCATTCATGAGGGTTGTTCCTCTTGCCATAAAGGACGTTGTCCTTATATTCGCCAATTATTTAAACAGCAGGGGCATTACCGCAACCCTGTCCAATGTGGGCAGGATTACCGTAGATGAAAAGCTGGAACCATATATTGGCATGTTTAACTGTTTTACCAGTGCAAGAAGGCCTCAGATAGCCATATGCTCCTATAAGGACAAGCTGGTGGTCAGCTTTGCCTCGCCCTTTGAAAGCACCGATATACAGAAAAACTTCTACAGGTTTCTGACAGCCGAGGGAGTTAATATAACCATTTCAACCAATGCACGGTAATAGCTTCAGCCACATAGGACAGAGATTACAACCGGCAACAACAGAAATTACGACCATGCCGACAGAAACTACGACCATGCTGACAGAAACTACGATCATGCCGACAGAAACTACGACCATGCCGACAGAACTGTAACAGTGTCCGATATATTTAAACAAGTGTATAACAGAAATAACTATATGATCCTGCGGGAGGAAGACAATGCAAAGATGTAAATTATGCAAAGTGGATATAAGGGGCGACAACAATTACTGCCCTTTATGCGGAAGTATTCTGAGCGGGGATAAGGACAGCCGGGAAGCTGTGTTTCCGTATATACCGACAATATATCAGGAATTCAATATTTTCATCAGAATTATAATATTTGTATCAATTGCGGCAATCATCATCAGCTTTGCCATCAATCTGATTTTCACCAGGCAGTCACGGTGGTCGCTGCTAGTAGCCGGCGGCGTGGTATGTATGTGGGTAAGCCTGTTTTTCATAATACGCAAAAAGAACAACATACCTAAAACAATTGTATGGCAGGTATGCCTGTTAAGCATAATCTCTTACCTATGGGATTTGTCGATGGGCTGGCTGGGATGGTCACTCGATTATGTGATACCTGCGATATGTGTGGTTGCCATGATAGTTATGGCAATAGGGGCCAAGATTTTGAAGATCGGAGTCAGGGATCTGATTATATATATTCTTATTGATGCAATATTCGGACTGGTGCCGATCATTTTCATTCTGCTGGGATGGCTGAGGGTTTTATACCCTTCGGTGATATGCGTTGCGGTAAGTGCACTGTCGCTGTCGGCGCTTATCATATTCGAGGGGGATAATATGCGGTCAGAGCTGAATAAACGTATGCATATTTAGATATTTTCAGGTAATTGCGAAACAATAGATCAATCTATAAATTCTTGCTTAGGGTGAATATAAGTAGGATTGCTAAGCTTTGCAATTATCTGTGATATAAATCATATAAGGAAGGTTATTGCTTATGAGTACATTTGTTTTGAAGATTATTGCGGTCGCTACTATGCTGATAGATCATATTGCGGCAGTGTTTTTTACGTATGGCTCTCCAATATGGATTATTTGCCGTTCTATAGGGAGACTTTCCTTTCCGATATTTGCTTTTTTGATTGCTGAGGGCTTTCATCATACGAGTAATATAAAGAAATACCTCACGCGTCTTGGTATTTTTGCCTTGATATCTGAGATACCCTTTGATATGGCATTTTATCATGATCATTATGGTTCGGATTTCATAAAGGACTTTAAGCTTGCGCTTTCAGGAAGCGACATTGCTCAGTCGGATGCTTTTATTAAAAATCTTTTATCCCACCAAAACATATTCTTTACATTGTTTTTGGGACTTTTGGCAATGTACCTTATGGGCATGGTAGAAAAAAAGTACAGCAAACAGGCATTAGCCATGAATGTACTGAACGCATTGATAACTTTAGGTTTTTGCGTATTTGCAGTTATCCTGCGTACGGATTATGATATGATAGGAATTCTCATTATTGTGGCCTTCTATCTGTTCAGGGGTAACAAGCTCCTTATAACAATCTCACTCCTGATTGCATGCGGTCCGTTGTTTGCAAACGGTAATATAACTATCCAAATATTTGCTGCCCTTGCAATGATACCAATTGCATTTTATAACGGGGAAAAGGGCAAGAGCTTTAAGTATTTCTTCTATGCGTTTTATCCCGTGCACCTGGTACTGTTGTTTTTAATTTACACACTGATATAACTATTATAAGCTTGCCGAATGAAGATTAAGGCCGGCATATAACAGCTGCCGCCGATAATTAAGGCTTCATGGAAGTCCGGTTGGCATAAAAGGCTATATATCCTTGAAGCTTTCCTCCCCGGGAAGGTTATGTTCGTCGCGGCTGCCTACCTGGTTGTCAAGTCTTACGCTTTCTTCGGCAAAGGGATGCTTCTCGGGGAAATAGAGCCTTGCATCAATTTCCGTTATACTTTTAGCCGAGGGGAAGCGGTAGCTTCTCTTTCTGTATGGTTCATAGAGCATAATTAAACCTCCTTGATACAGATGTTTAATTTATCAATATTATTGTTCTTAATTAATAAAAATATATTCAGGAAATTATTTTATCGGCATGGCGCCATAATAAATGAGCCTGGGAGATGCGTATGATTTCATTTTACATTAAGGAAGTTAAGCCTTTTATGGCAAAGCTGCTTACGGGCGGCACATTTGACAATCTTGTCTTAAAAAGTATGGAAATTCAGACATTTACGGATTTTATAATATCGGGCAATTTTAACGAGCCGTATTTTACAAAGGAGGAGTTATCCGAAAGAGGCGACAGGCATTTTATACCATGGAGCGATGTCAGAGGAATAGCTTATTCTATTATAAAGGGTAATAAAACCCCGCTAACACTTAAGCTTGTGCTCCAGCTTTCGCCGTCCGATGCCATCAGGCTGGTAAAGAACCGCGGTATAGGGCTTAAGGAGGAAGAAGTCGGCGGATTGTATATGAATATCCGTTTTGAGAAGGGCGAGCTCCATATCATAACAGGAGTTGCTATAAAGGCATTTACCATGGATAGGTCTCTGGAACAGGCATGGGATGATAGTGTAAGGCAATTTCTTGCCAAACAGGACATTAGCTTTGATGAGGAATAGGATAGTGTTGCAGAATAATTATGTTTATTAGCACTCTATTAATAAGAGTGCTAATTATGTCTTGACTTTTATGATGGCAGGTATTATTATATCAAATAATAGTCGCATTCATAGAGTTTAATACAGGAAAGGAGGATTATCAAACGCGGTATGTCGCGTATGATAAGCACGTATGAGTACTGAAAGAGGAACTTTATCTATTAACTCGGAGAACATATTCCCTATAATTAAGAAATGGTTGTATTCGGACCATGATATCTTTGTCCGGGAGATGATTTCCAATGGGTGTGATGCAATTACAAAGCTTAAGAAGCTGGAAATTATGGGAGAAGTGAATATCCCTGAAAATACCCGTTATAAAGTAATTGTGACCGTAAATCCCGAAGAGAAAACCATTTGCTTCAGCGATAATGGCATAGGAATGACCTATGATGAGGTAAAGGAATATATTAACCAGATTGCTTTCTCCGGAGCCCAGAAATTCCTTGAGAAGTACAAGGATAAGGCTAACGAGGATCAGATTATCGGCCATTTCGGCCTTGGCTTTTATTCTGCCTTTATGGTTGCCGGGAGGGTTACCATTGACACTCTGTCATGGCAGCCTGACGCAAAGCCTGTCTTCTGGGAATCAGACGGCGGCACAGAGTTTGAGATGGGTGAAGGCAGCAGGACACGCAGGGGAACGGATATTACTCTGTACCTCAACGAAGACAGCTATGAATTCTCCAATGAATACCGGATAAGGGAGGTGCTTAAGAAGTACTGCTCCTTTATGCCGATTGAGATATATCTTACTAATGCAGACAATCCTATCCCTGAGGAGGAAGAATCCCCGGCAGATATTATCGATGTAACGGTGGATGAGGACGGCAAGGCAACCGAAGACACCGATGATGCAAAGAAGGACAAGAAAGATAAGAAGGACAAGAAGGATAAGAAGGATAAAGAAGATAAGGACAAGGACGACGATAAGAAGCCTGAGCCGATTAATGACACGAACCCCCTTTGGATTAAGCATCCCAATGATTGCACCGAGGAGGAATACAAAAAGTTCTACAGGGATGTTTTCCATGATTACAAGGAGCCTTTGTTCTGGATTCACCTGAACATGGATTATCCCTTCAATCTTAAGGGAATATTGTATTTCCCCAAGCTCAATATCGAATACGATTCACTGGAGGGAGTAATCAAGCTTTACAATAACCAGGTGTTTGTTGCCGATAATATCAAGGAGGTAATTCCTGAGTTCCTGATGCTCTTAAAGGGAGTGATTGACTGTCCCGACCTCCCGCTTAACGTATCCAGAAGCGCACTTCAGAATGACGGATTCGTTAAGAAGATATCGGATTATATTACCAAGAAGGTTGCGGATAAGCTTACCGGTATGTTTAAGGTAGAGAGGGAGAGCTATGAAAAATATTGGGATGACATAAGCCCGTTCATAAAGTTCGGCTGTCTGAAGGACGAAAAGTTCAACGATAAGATGAAGGATGCAATTATTTTCAAGAACCTGGACGGCAAATACACCACACTGGAGGAATATATAAAGGCCTCGAAGGGTGAAGACCCTTCCGATACCTCAGATAAGAAGGACGGGGAAGCCGACAAGCCGGGTGATATAGATGAGCAAGCCGGCGAAAAGCCCGGAGATGAGACTGCAGACGGCGCCGCCGATAAGTCCGAAGAGAAGAAGGACGGGGAAGCTGTTTCCGCTGCTTCAGAGGAAAAGGGCACATCGGACGAGGATGATGAGGATGACAAGGAAGAGGAAAAATCAATCATCTATTATGTAACAGATGAAAAGCAGCAGAGCCAGTATATCAACATGTTCAGGGAAGCAGGCCTCGATGCGGTCATTCTTACCCACAATATTGACCAGCCCTTCATCACCCATCTTGAATACAAGAACCAGAAGATCAAGTTCCAGCGTATAGATGCGGATATAACCGACAGCTTCCGGGAAGAGACCAGGAAGAAGGACAAGAAGGTCCTGAAGAACAATACGGATGCTATGACCAAGCTGTTCCGCAAGGTGCTTAATAAGGATAAGCTTGAGGTAAGGGTGGAGAAGCTCAAGAATGAAAAGGTATCCTCAATGATAACCTTATCAGAGGAAAGCCGCAGAATGCATGATATGATGAGGATGTACAGCATGGGCGGCAAGGATACCGATATGTTCGGAGAAGGAGAAACCCTTGTCCTGAATGCAAACCATAAGCTTGTGCAATATATTATTGAAAATGAGGAGTCCGGGAATACTCCTATGATATGTGAACAGCTATATGACCTTGCCATGTTAAGCCATAAGCCATTGGATCCTGATTCAATGACTAAGTTCATCCAGAGAAGCAATGAGATTATGATGCTGCTTGCAAAATAAGGGAACACTTGAAAACCACCTTTTTGGTGAGAATTAGATATAATCATTCTCATAGGAAAGGTGGTTTTTTATAGTAATCTCGTAGGAACTATTAAGACAATAGATGTATGCGGCCAGCGAAGCTGTTTGAGGTCAAAAGATTTTCTACATAATAAGCGCATTGTAAAGGATACAATAAAATACCATAGTCTGCTATTTTGATGATACAGAAGAAGCGATTGTCTATAGGATTGCCGATGAAATTCCTGAGGCATTGAATCAGAATACTGTTTTGGAAGAGAAGAATACCGTTCAAATAGAATATTATAGCGGGAATTGAATATATGGTGCATTTCTTTTTCTGTTTCGGTAATAATAATGTAATTATGAAATATTTATAAACAAGTATTATTTTCCCTGCAGACATGTTATAATATGTAGTAATTAAAACCACATGATATGGTTTTAGGATGCATATGGTATTAATGCATTTAGCAACCGTTAAAAGTAGTATTGATAAGGAGGAGCCTTATGTCGTATAGGATTATTGGGGACAGTTGTACAGATTTGCCCGATGGGCTCAGAAAAGATGAGCATTTCAAGCTTGTTCCGCTGACTTTGACTGTAGATAATACTGTGATAAATGATAACTTAAGCTTTGATCAGAAGGATTTCTTAAAACGAATAAGAGAAAGCCAGGGTTGTCCGCAATCAGCATGCCCGTCGCCGGATGATTATATGCGGGAATTCGATTATAACGGGGATATATATGTTGTAACTCTTTCTTCGGGTTTAAGCGGCTCTTATAATAGCGCTGAATTAGCCAAGAGATTGTATCTGGAAGAAAATCCTCATAAGAAGATAGAAATCATAGATTCCCGCTCTGCATCAGTCGGACAGACATTGATTTCCATGAAGCTGAAGGAGCTTATTGAAGCCGGACACAGATTTGATAGCGTCATAAAAAAAATCAATGAATTCAGGGATGGGCTTAAAACAAAATTCGTCCTTGAATCACTTGATATATTGAAAAAGAACGGAAGACTGTCCGGCATTCAGGCAGTAATATGCAATGTCCTTAACATTAAGCCCATAATGGGAGGAACATCGGAAGGAACTATATGCAAGCTGGACCAGGCAAGGGGAATAGTTAAAGCGTTGATTTCCATGGCTAAGATGATAGAGCGGGATGTCATAAAGCCGTACGAAAAAATACTTGCAATTGCCCATTGCAATAACAGGGAACGGGCGCAGTATATCAGAGATGAGATATTAAAAAGAGTACCGTTTAAAGATAGTGTTATTGTAGAAACTGCAGGTGTCAGTACAATGTATGCCAATGATGGCGGAATAATTGTGGCATATTAATTGCCTTGTTCATAAATTTTCATGTTGACTTTTCATGGCTTTTGTTGGATAATTACTAGTGCGGTGCGTAAAAAACACCGCCTGTAATTCGAGGCGTGGCTCAGTTTGGTAGAGCGCTGCGTTCGGGACGCAGAGG
>DCTS01000113.1:11325-15547 GCA_002329645.1 Lachnoclostridium sp. UBA1434
TCTTATTTTATGCCCGAAAAGCCTATAAAAGCCGAGGAATTTTCCTTACCCGATACACTCGATTAGCGATTGCTTTCAATGTCATTTTCAGTGGCTTCGAACCATCTTCCTGTGATCTTTATAATGTAAAACCATGTTATGCTAATTCTTATTTTTCATGTTTTCTTGTATTCTTAAAAAAATATGTCATAGGGATCAGAGTAAATATAAACTCTGTACTAAAGGCAACAATTAACCATAGCTGCAAACTTGAGGGCCATGGCCAAATAAGCTGTATTATTATTCTTGAAAACCATACAAGGGAAAAGAACGTATAAAATATTCGCAATTCGCTCGAACCATCAAATAATTTCTTTTGTACCAATAATAACAGCAAACTAATTCCTGCTAGCAAAAAGGAAAAGCAAAAATTTATGTAGTTTATTGATTGGATAATTTCGGTCGGAGCGTCCGGTATATACGAAAACCATTTTGAGGAGTACGGTACGGAAAAATGCCAAGCAGCAACTACACAACTGATAATACAAGCAATATTAAAAAATACTTTTGCAATTTTTTTCATTTCTCTACCTCATAATTTTTCATCTTATTTTTTGCTATTCAATTTTATAAGTATTCCGGTAAACACCTCGGTCAACAGTTTGTCGACTTCATCCTCAGTTAGTTCATTTTTGGCAAAAAGAAAATATTACATTCCTACACCCTTGAATGCCGGGGTTTCAGCAAGGCCCTGCTCTACATAGGTGTCATATACGCCACTGGCGGCGTTTACCGTTTCTTGCTGCACCTCCTCCATGTTTTAAAAACTATTGTTGCGCAACACATGTTTTATTATAGTAATTAGAAATGAATTGTCAAGCTGGTTATTGTGTAATTATAATTAAGATAACATTGTTGTTTTATTAGAGTAATATGGCGAACATCCGTATAAGAGCAAATCAAATATATTTACTTTCTAATTATACATATTATGATATAATTACATTATTATATTGTATAAATCATGTATAAATACACAATATTATCTTATTTATTGGACATTGGCTGACTTATAACGAAAGCTTAGCAGATAACTTTTATAATTAAATGAATAGTTATCATAAGGATTATTCAAGAGAATAATAAACTGATAATATTTGATGCTAAGTTATTTTTATGTACTTTGTGATGAAACTTTTTATGTAAAACAGATGTTAATAGGAAGAAGGTCTATGTTACATGAACAATAATCTTTTTAAGTATGTGCGTATACAAGGCAGAGATACAGCTTACAGAACAGGAAAGCCTGTTGGTATATTCTGTGCTGTCTGGAGATTGGAGCATGCGGGATTGTTAACTGACGAAGAGAAGGCTGTTTATCATGAAATTGATGGCGTATGGTTTCAGGAAAACCTGCCAAACCCGCCGTTTTATGATGATGACAAGCCCGGTAAACCAATTACCTGGTTCAAGACCGCAACAGCCGGCTTTATGCTTGAAAAGCTGCAGCCGCTTATGGACATACTTGAAAAGTATGCTTACCCCTACGATATGGTATACACTAATAATCCAGGAAGGATTGTTTATGAGGATGAATGGCAGGTAGCCGTGTACAGCGATAAAATACCCGGACACATTATTCCTCTTTCTTCCTCTCATCTTCCGTTATATGCAGATGTTATACGTGAAAGCTTTTCTACAGTTGCGAAGGATTTCGGCTTTACAAGGGAGAATTGCCCGGGATTTAAGTGCTTTATAACCAACGAAAAGCTTGCTTCAATATTAAATGAAAAATATTATCCCTTTGGCTATATGATAAATGGTAAAATAATCGGCTTTGCTTCATTAACGGATAGAGGCAGCGGTGTTTATGAATTGCACGACCTATCGGTCCTGACGGAATACAGGCATTGCGGGTATGGCAGGGAGCTGCTTAATTATTGCAAGGCAAAGGTAAAGGAGCTTGGAGGCACCAGAATAACTATAGGTATTGTAGAGGAGAACACAATCCTGAAGGACTGGTATGCTGATAATGGATTTATTCACACAGGAACACAAAAGTTTGACCATCTGCCGTTTACGGTAGGGTTTATGGAGTGGAACGTTATTTAAATATCATCATCTGTTTTGTGCATGAATTATAAAAAAAGCCTTACAACCATTTGGCGGGTGTTCATAAGGATACTTTGTGAACCACCTAAAAATGCGGGGTATAAGGCGGACAGTTTCGGCTGTCCGCCTTTTGCTATGCCTTAAATTGCGGCTGGCAGCTCATCATCAAATATCATTTCATCATCCACTCTGTAGAATTCTTCCATAGAGGGAATATCAAATTCCTCTTTGACATCGTTCAGCATCCCAATGTCACGATAGTGAATCCAAATATCCTGCGGAGCAGTGCGGGAGTATTTCTCAGCCTTTTCGCCCACCACAACTTTTGCAATGAACATGCGCAGCAGCTCCGGTGTCAGTTCAGTAAGATCGGTATACTTTTTCGCCTTTTCGATGAACCTGTCCACGTTGGTAAGGGAATTTTTGAGCTTATCCATTCGCCCTTCAGCCTTTGGGATACGTTCCCGCAGGGATTTCTGTTCTGTGGTGTACTCGTCCGACAGGGTTCGGTAATGCTCATCCGGTATACGCCCCAGCACATTGTCCTCATAGAGCCGTTTGAAAAGTGCGGTAAGCTCCAAATCCCTTTTCCGCATAACTTCCAGTTCTTTTTGCAGCGTGGTAATTTCTTTCCTCGTATCAGCAGTGTTTTTGCGGTTGATGCACTCCGCAAACAGCACTTCATCCTGTCTTGCAAAGTGGGTGACACGCTTCAGGTCATCCAAAATCACCGCCGCAAGCTGGCTTTCCCGGATGTAATGGGCGGAGCAGGTTTCCTTGCCATACTGCTTGTAGGTGGAGCAGGCGAAATTGTTTTTACTTTCGTCCATGGTGTGGGCACGGTGTAGCACCAAAGGCTTTCCGCAATCAGCACAGAAGACCAGTCCCGAGTAAGGGTTGGGGTTCTCCATGTTTTTTCTCGGACGCTTTTTGTGCATTCGCACCTCATGGGCAATATCCCAAATATCCTGAGTAATAATTGATTCATGGGTATTTTCAAACCTTAGCCATTCGGATTCCGGGCGAATAATCTGCTTCTTGTTTTTGTAGGATGCGGTGGTATGCTTCATGCTGACCGTGTGGCCGAGATAGGTTTCATCGTTTAAAATATTGACGATGGAACTATCCCTCCATCTGTATGGTCTGGTGGTATCCAAGTGCGTTAATGCCACGCCAGTCTGATTAAAATAGTAGTTGCTCGGATTTACCACCTGCTCTTCGTTGAGCTGCCTTGCGATTTGCTTGGGCCCTCTGCCCTCAGCACACAGCTTGAAAATGTGCCTGACCACTTCGGCGGCTTCTGGATCGGGAACAATCTTTTTGGGATTGCTCTCGTCTTTTTTGTACCCATAGGGCGGCCTTGTCCCAACCCGTTCCCCGCGTTCAGCCTGTGCTTTCTTCACCGACCGAATCTTTTTACTACAGTCCTTTGCGTAAAAATCGTTAAATAAGTTCCGGAACGGAGCAAAGTCGTTATCGCCGTAGAGCGTGTCTACTGCATCATTGATTGCAATAAACCGGACATTGTGGTTGGGGAAAGTATGCTCCATGAGAAAGCCGGTTTGCAAATAATCCCTGCCGAGTCGGCTCATATCCTTGACAATCAGGGTTTCCACCTGTCCGCTTTCAATCAGCTCCATGATCTCATTCCACGAAGGGCGGTTGAAGTTTGTTCCGCTGAACCCGTCATCAAACAGAAAACGAATATTGCCAAAGCCCTTTTCCTCTGCGTACCTGGTGAGAATCAACCGCTGATTTTGGATGCTGTTGCTCTCACCCTCCCGGTCATCCTCTTGGCTCAGTCTGCCATACAGTATCGTGTATTTTTCGTTGTTTGCCATCGTTAAAAATCCTCCTTCTTGTTGTGGCAAACTGAATACGGTAACCCAAGCATACCGCAACAGGTTCCACAAGTCTACTGAAATCAAGCGTTTTTAAGCGCTTTTTCGAGGTCGTTTTCAATCACCGAAAGTATCTTTTTTGTAGGAGTAGAGGCGCTTTTTACGGGGAACACAGAATGTACTCGGAACACTCTGTCCTCTACCACCATATCCCGTTCAATGGTATGGGAGGTTTCGTCTGTGTAAACAAAGCTGTCTGCAAAGGTGCGGTGAGAGGTACCCTCGCTGTC
>DCTS01000020.1 GCA_002329645.1 Lachnoclostridium sp. UBA1434
CTGTTCAGTTATCAAGGTTCGTGCCGCTTGAGGCCTTACTGCCGGATATTCTCCGGACTTCGGCGTCAAGGCTAATTTGCTGTCGGCAAGAAGTTATTCTATCACACACTCCTTACTATGTCAACAACATTATATAACTTTTTTATGGTAATTTTTATATATAGATGAATTAATAAGACAGAATAAAAAAACAGCTGTTTTCAGTAAAAGTTTCCCTGATAAACAGCTGCATTTCATTAATCCAATATATAATGATGATACTATTTTTATATTATATTTGTACATCATAAGTACCTGCTTACGAAGCGCACTTGCATTTATGATTTGCACTCACTCTTATATATTACACTCGCTATTATAAATTGCACTCGCACTTATAATTACACTTACACTTATAATTCGCACTCAATCATGCAATTCGCACTCATGCCAATAATCTGTGCTCGTACTTATAAATTGCTCATGTACTTACAATTGCACCCGCACTTATAATTTACGCTTGAACTTATGATACATACTTACTTTTGCACAAGATGAACTGCAAAACCGCCAATTTCTTCATTGAGGTAAATGGCTGCAAGCTTGCCGTTCTTATCAAACTTTTTGCTATCCTCATTAAAGGTAAAGCCCTGCGCTTCAAGATGAAATACAGCGCGTTCAATATAGTTGGTCTGTATTGCAATGTGACCCTTTTGCCCAAGTCCGGGTTTTTTCATTACCTCTATGCCCGTACCTGCAAAGATTGAGCTGCTGCCAACCTTTTTATTAAAACCGAACAATTCGACAAAGGAGGACGCCACATTGTCTGCTTCATTTTCGTCATTTGTATTAATTCCTATATGCGCAAGCTTAAATCCAAGCATCTTTGAAATGGCTTCCCTTGTCAGCTCGGTTATTTTGCTAAAATCTCCGGCTTTGATATACTCATCCTTTACCATCCAGCTGCCCCCGCAGGCTATAATCTTGGAAAAGTCCAGGTATGAGTTGAGATTATCGGCATTAATTCCGCCCGTCGGTAAAAACCTCATATTTACATATGGCGCGGCAATTGCCTTTATCATAGGAAGTCCGCCTGCTGCCTCCGCAGGGAAGAACTTGACCACCTCAAGCCCTAACTCTAATGCCGCTTCGATATCACTTGGATTAGAGCATCCGGGTGTTATCGGAATGTTCTTCTCAACACAATACTTAACAATCCTGGGATTTAAGCCGGGACTGACGATAAATTCCGCTCCGGCATCTACGGCACGATCAACCTGTTCGGTTGTAAGCACCGTTCCTGCTCCTACCAGCATATCAGGATAAGTCTTTTTAATAAGTCTTATGGATTCCTCTGCGGCTGCTGTCCTGAAGGTTACCTCTGCGCAGGGAAGCCCTCCGTCGCATAATGCCTTGGCAAGGGGAACCGCATCCTTGGCATCATCCAGCTTAATTACAGGAACAATACCCATTTTGGCAATTTTACTTAATATTTCGTTCATTATTGTTCAGCTCCTTTATAGTAATATTTTTGTCGCATTTGTTACAAACTTAAGCAATAGATTATTGTTATATATAGCACTCAAAATTTGACTGCTATCAATCATTTCAAAGGCCTTCTGCCCGAATTCGGAGCTTCCGAAAACCGTAAGCAGGATGAACATAAGCCATACCATTATTAAGCCGTGAAGTATTCCTGCCGCAAAGCCCGCAATCCGGTTTATCTGACTTAAAACCGGGAGCTTGCTTATCAGATTAAGTGCAAGGCTTATTGCCCAAAGTATCAGCCTTATGAATACAAAGGTGATAATGAAGGCCATTGCATTAATTATTATGCCTGTAATATAGGTTACTATGTAATCATTGATGCCGTCCAGGGTTTTGTCCTTGTTGCGTATCAGCGTCTCCTTCAGGGAGGCAGGCAGCGGAAGGTCATTTATCTTCTCCTCCTGATCGGCACCCTGCAATTCTTCCTCCTCAATGGCAAATACATTTTCAACGTTTTCCGATATCTTACCGTAAATCTTCTCATTGGTGGAAAGCATGTCATTTACAAAGGGGCTTAAAACAAGTGTCAATATCAAAGCAGCAATTGAGGAAACTAGTGAAAATACGGTTTTAATAAAGCCTCGCTTTACTCCCGCTATGGTATAGCCGAGCAATAATGCAATAACCACGATAAGAAGCCAGTTCATAATTACACCCTCCCAATTTTCTCTGTCCGGCAGGCTCCTCTGTCCCGCAAATAGAATTCTTAAGTATGCTTGCCTGCCGAATTTAATTCATTCTGTAGCTTTCTATTCCACAAGCTGCAGGTCTATAATCTCCTCAGAAGTAACCAGCAGGTATTTATCCAGATGATTCACCGGATATAACGCAGATATATCCGTCGTAAACATACCCTTGAATTTTACGGTGCCGTTAGTCTTAAGTATCTTACAGGCAAGCTCGTTATGCATGATGATTTCATCTCCGGATATGAATATCTTGTCATATTCCATATCCAGATTCTGCTCCAATACCTTTTTCCCTTCAAGATTATACAGGAACAGTCTGCCCTTGTCAGAATTCTCACTCTCCAGTACTACCCCGGCATATTTACTGCTGTATAAGATACTCTTGATTTTCTGTTCCGCAGGTATCTTGGTAATAAGCTCGGGCAGCTCGGGCATACTATACAGCTCAAGTCCGTTTTCCTTGAAAACACATACCGTATCATTATCCAGAAAAGTCACCTTGGGAACTATAATGTCATCATAATCCATGAAGGAGCCTGCAAAATTATCGGTGCGGTTCTTGCCCACCTCGCCAAAGTTATACATGATTACTGTGTTTTGAAGCTTCCCCTTGTTTACGGATACAAAAACCGTAACCAGCTTCTTGCCATCCTTTGATAAGGCAATATCCATTGGATAGCCGCCCTTGATTACATTGATGATTTTCTCTCCCAGCAGCTTTCCTTCCTTATCAAACAGCCTTATATATGAAATGTCCTCTTCCTCCATAAGTACGGCAACAACACCCTGTGAAGCAACCTTGACTTTGGATATGTTGTATTGCATGGAAAGGCTTCCGGCCAGGCCCTGATCGTTGAAGATGCATATCTTCTTACCGCCCCGGTCGGCTATGGCAACGTATTTTCCGCATACATCCGCAATTGGCTCCAGCATTTCATAGGAGCCGTTCCACAGCAGCTCTCCGCCGCTTCCGACAGCAACAGCTCCATCCTTGCTGTACCTTACAACTGCCCCCTGATATTCAAGATATCCTGCCAGATTCTCTTCCGTATTTTCTATACTGTCTTTGATTTGATAACTGCTGTAAGTCCTGTGGTAATATCTGAACAGCAATATCCCTGCGGCTGCGGCAATAATCAGAAGAATAAGGATAATTATAAATGTCCGCAGTCTCCTGCGGCGCTTTCTGCGATTTCCGACTTCTCTTAGCGATTGTCCTTCCTGTTCCTTACTCATGACCTGCTCCTGATTTAGGGTACTTTATAGAGATTATACCGCATTTTATAAATAATGGCACTAGTTTTTTATGACTGTCCGCAATTACTGTTGCTTATACCGATACTACCAACGTGCGCCCGCCGATTGCATTACGAAAAGAGACAGGCTGTTATGCCTGTCTCCCGATAATATTCATAAAATTATATGCTCTGTCAATAAATATATTAAGGCAACTTAAGCTTTTGCCCGATATAGATCATATTCTCATCCTCTATATTATTCAATTCCTTAATTACACTGATATAATTGGGTGAATTGTAAAGCTTATAGCTGATGCCTGCCAGTGAATCTCCCGCAACCACTGTATAATACTTAACCTCCTCTTCATTTGCTCCGGAGGCTTCTCTGTCTGAACTCCCATTCGAAGTTGTCGAGATGCCGCCGTTATCTTCATTGTCCTGTGTCCTTGCACTTTCCGTTCCTCCTGTGTCTGTTCTTTCGTTACCCGTTCCTCCGCTGCCTGTTTGACTGTTATTTGTCTGGCTGCCGGTTGTATTGCCGCCGGCCGGATCCGCCCCCGGATTAGCGGTCTGTTCCAGGGGGGTGACATTTCCGGGCAGAACCTCAACGTCAAGGCTTGTCAGCTCATCAATATCCGCTGTCTGCGTCCCTGTATCCTTCTGATTTAATACTGAAGCTTCCTTATTATTATTCTTCGATAACCTGTTCTCCATCTCGGTGATACTGCGTGCAAGAGAATCCAGGGCTGCCCTCATTGTTTTCATCTGATCATAATTGTTAAGTATGGCTGCACCAACCACAAGTATGACCACTGCAAGAAGGGTGCCTGCCGCATACATAAGCCTTGTTGTGCCTTTGGCGGCATCAGAGGAAGGTTTCTTGTTTTGTATAATGGTCCTTATCTCCCTGGAGACATGGTCATCATAACCTAATTCCGTGTTCCCGCTCTTGCCCAGATCTATCATATAGCTTTGCATGGGTTCATTTTTTTCATAATATATATAATACCCTTCCTGCTTGCTTAATTTGCCGTTTACATATAAATAGAAGGTTTCCTCCTTCTCCATATTGTCGTAGGTTAACAGGGTTTTATCCTGGCCTGCAAAATTATCGATATGGGCTTTCAATATGACCTCAGTATCCTCAAGCAAATATCCCGGCGCTCCCAGAAACCATCCGACGATTTCCTCATCAACAAAATATTTTTTGATATCATCATATATTGTATTCCACACATCATTGGTAAAGCATATACCCTCAGTAAAATCAAGTCCTTCAACCGCCAGGGCGCCGGATATGAAAATGCACCGGCTGTTTTCAATCTTAACATATTGCCCCACCAATACCGCCGCCCGGTATTTGGAATAATCCTCTCCTGCAAGCTGCTTTATAAAGGTCATGACATAGTCTTCTATGTATATCTTCTTATATGAACTGCTCCTGCCAACCTGCCGTATATTTTTCGGTATCTTAAAAGTTGCTTGTGCCCTGCCGGGCCTGTTTGGCTCGCCATTTTCATTGCTAAATACAGATTCAATCATGTGCCCCGCTCCCCGATTAATACTGAAATTACATTAAATCCCAAAATATAGATTATCATATCACATACAGGACAAGCATTTTGTCATATCCGGCAATATGATACTGATAAGTTATCATCACCATTCTGCCAAATGAGCGATAAATCGGTGTATTTCAGGGTGCATGCCGCCTCAGGCTATATATTTCAAGCGAAATAATACTTATTCTGCCTAATATTCTTTGGTTTTCAATGTCTATTTTTAAAGTATATGGTAATACTTAACCTTAGGTTATATATAATGACGGAGGTATTATGAGCATTTTTTTAAAGAGCAGAAAGAGAATTACTTACTTCAGTTCAAGCGAAAAAAACACGGCATATGAATTGGGAAGAGCTCTTGTTGAGCTTATGACGGCGCAGTCCCTTGCAAACAGGACCATCGTATTCCTGTGTATCGGATCGGACCGGGCTACGGGTGACTGTCTCGGACCAATAATAGGATATAAGCTTTCTAAATATATGAACCGCCACTGCTACTATGTCTATGGTACGCTGGAGGAGCCTGTGCATGCCAAGAATCTGAAGGATACGGTTGAAATGATTAATCAAATCCATGCGGATCCTTTCATAATAGCAATTGATGCTTCCCTGGGTAAATCCGATCATGTCGGATATATAACCCTGGGGGAAGGCCCTTTAAAGCCCGGAGCCGGAGTTGACAAGGATCTGCCGGAGGTGGGCGACTTATTTATAACAGGCATCGTGAACTTCTCAGGCTTCCTTGACCATATGCTTCTTCAAACCACGCGGCTCAATGTGGTCATGTCTCTGGCAGATCATATATGCCTGGCAATCTACTACTGCATCGAGCAGCTTAAAGACTTAAGCATAAGATAAAAGAATTTAATTTTCTATTGACATATGTGTATATAAAGTATATGCTGTGTATATTGAATATACACAGCATTTTTTACGCAAAGGAGCTTGATATGAATGTAATTATTTCAAACTCATCGGGTAAGCCCATATATGAACAAATAACAGATCAGATAAAGGCGGCTGTTATAAACGGCGAGCTGGCATCCGGGGAGCTGCTTCCCTCCATACGGCTGCTTGCTAAGGAGCTTCAAATAAGTGTCATAACAACAAAGCGCGCTTATGAAGAGCTTGAAAGGGAAGGCTTTATTGAGACAATACCCGGCAAAGGCTCATTTGTAGCAAGCCATAACAAGGAATTGTTAAGGGAAAGGCGACTGAAGGAGCTTGAAGATATGCTGCTTGATGCCATAGCCTGCAGTAAGCTGATTGGACTTAACCTGTCAGAGCTTAAGGAAATGCTTGAACTGCTGTTTTATGAAGACAATTAGGGAGGATATCCATGGATTATATTATTGAAATTAAGGATTTATGCAAGTCATATAAGGACTTTTCACTGAAAAATGTGAGCATCACTCTGCAGCCCGGCTATATCATGGGGTTTATTGGACCCAACGGAGCAGGCAAGAGTACAACAATTAAGCTTATAATGAATTTAATCAAAAGGGACAGCGGCACTATTAGTGTGCTTGGCATGAATAATATCCTGCATGAGAAGGAGATAAAGTCCCGGATCGGATTTGTATATGATGAAAATTACTATTATGAGGACCTGACTATATCGGAGGTTAAAAGGATAATGGCTCCTTTCTATATGAGCTGGGATAATAACGCCTTTGAGAAGTATATAAGCCGCTTTTCTCTGCCCTCCGACAAGAAGATAAAGGAGCTGTCCAAAGGAATGAAAATGAAGTTTTCCCTTGCCATGGCACTGTCCCATAAGGCAGAGCTCATTTTAATGGATGAGCCCACTACAGGGCTTGACCCGGTATTCAGAAGCGAGCTTTTGGACATACTCCTTGAGATTATCCAGGATGAAAATGTAAGCATCTTCTTTTCCACCCATATAACAACTGATCTGGAAAAGGTTGCGGACTATATAACCTTTATCAACAAAGGTCAGATTGTATTCTCTGAATCGAAGGATAAGATCATGGATGAATATGCAGTAGTTAAGGGTAAAAAGGAGCTGCTGGATGCCGATACCAGGAAGGAGTTTTTGTCTATACGAGAGAACGATTTTGGTTTTGAAGCATTAACCAACAATGCAGACAGAATAAGAAGGCTGTTTAAGCAGGAGGCCGTCATTGAGAAGGCAAGCCTGGAAGATATCATGGTTTACACGATAAGGGGGAATGCATAATGTATAATTTAATATTAAAGGAATTCCTGGTACAGAAGAAAACCTTCATTTACGGGCTTGCATATACTCTGCTTGCCGCCTTTTTCTTCAAGGACCTGGTGCCTGACGGCGGAGTTATATATACCATTGCCCCTATAGCCGTAATATACCTTTTTGTAAACTATTCCTGCGGTTATGATGATAAGAATAAAGCCGATGTTATATTTAACAGCCTGCCGATAAGCAGAAGGGACATTGTATTGTCAAAATATATATCAATATTCTTCTTTGCCGCTTATGGAATTATCTGCTCGGCTCTGCTGGGCTTCATCATCATCAAAATGGGNNGTAACCCGGCCTATTTTCCTGAGAGATGCGGTTACTGTTCTGGTATGCGGATTTTTGTTCGGCTCTGTCTTTTATCCGCTTTACTTTAAGTTTGGCATGGTAAAAATGAGAATATTATATATATTTGTATTCATGATAATAATGTTTCTGCCTTCGATGATTGGCGAGTATGTGGCAAGTCATCAGGATAACTCTGCAGTAAAGTATGTTAATCAATTTATTACAGATACACCCGGATGGATTATCAGGGCGCTTATATCTGCAGTTATTTTAATAGCTGTACTGACTTCCGTCTGCATCTCAATGAAGATATATAGGAACAGGGAGTTTTAAGTCTTTAAGGATAGAAAGAGGATATATGGCTCATGAAAATGCCATATATCCTTATTTTTATCAACCGATATTAATCGGATAAATGCAGCTGTATATCACACTTTATATGTTAACATACGGTCATTGTCCTGTGTTCTGCCGGTAAATTGCCACCGCTTCCGATATGGTGGAGGCATTTCCCGCCCGTATGATATCGGCAAGCTGGTCAAGCTTTTCCGGCGTAATCATTTCCTTTCCAAGCAGGGGCTCATAATCGCTTGCAAACCTTATTGTAAGAACCTTGATTTTATCCGCAAGCTCCGATATCTCCTTGTTTAGCCTGTCGTGCTCTGCTCTAAGATTCTCAAGCTTTTCCCTGTGTTTCTCCTTAATTTCGGATGTAATAAGATTGCTTGTGGTGTTCTCAAATGTCAGCAGTGCATCCTTCTTCTTTTCAACAATCTCTGCTTCCTCCCCGCCAAGCTTTGTAAGCTCCTCATCAAAGCTCTCAAGGCCGTATGTGCTTTCATCCCTGTCGTTCCTGATGTGCTTGCTTATTTCATTTATTTTCTTATTGTTTGTTCTTATCTTCTCCCTTAAGGCACGTACCTGCTTCAAGCCGTCCGGATGCTTGTCCTTGGTATGGTTACCTATAAGGATGTATAGCCCTCCGAATACTATAACCGTAATAATATATATTAATATAAGGTAAATTATCTTCTCTTCCGGCAGCAGGAAGAAATAAATGCCGCAGGGTATGATAAGCAGTGTAACAAGCAGCGTACACAGTATCATTATTATATCCCTGAAGTATCTGGGGTAATACAGGGCATAATAATAAGCCGTATTGCAGTATCGGGGAATATGATTTTGCCTGAATACAGCCTTGGTCTCAAGCTTAAGCCTTGTGTTCTCTTCATTCAGGGAAGCTGTCTCTTCGCTGATCCTCTCGGACACCTTCATGTTTTTTCTCTTGTCCCTCTTATCCCTGATCTTTCTTATCTGGGCAGCAGTCCTTGAAAGCTGCTTGTCAAAGGTCTCTTCTATCTCCTGCCTGCGCTTTTTTAAAGTGGAGGATATCTCATCCGACATATCCTTCTCAGCACTATTAATGCTCTTCTCAAGCTTCTGCTCCTCGGCAGAAATTTTGGCATAATCAGCCTGATAGCCGTTCAGCTCTATCAGTTGTTCCTTTATCTCATTCAGTTTATCTGCGCCGCCGGCTAAAATATTATTCCCATCCATGACGATACCCCCATAAGTGTATTAGTGATCATCTCATTCTGCTCAATTAAGCCTTGTCAAACCGCATGTTCAGGCAAGGCTTATTATGTATACTATATAAGCAGGCTTGCCATAATAAGCACCAGACCTGCAAATCCCGTTATGGACAAAAACTTAAAGCTCTTGTCCCTGGACTCAAAATCTTCCTTGGCGCTCTCACCAAAGGACTTCTCGGAAACGCTTCTTGACTGCAGATATGTAACATTTGTGGTCGTATTCAAATTGCCCACAACCGACAGCATTCCTAAAACAGCACATATAATGCCCGCATATTGAAGTGTCTCGGCAAAAGCCATACCTGTTGCCTTGGAGATAGCATAGGATGCCAATCCGACTACTATAAGCGTGATTGAAATATATATTATGTACTTTATAAGCCATCTCACTATCTTCATAATGCTCCCCTGACTTGTTATATGGGTTATATTATGCCAAATCTGCCACTACCTGCTTCGTTCTTTTAT
The DNA here is from genome assembly GCA_002329645.1 of Lachnoclostridium sp. UBA1434. Taxonomy (GTDB): domain Bacteria; phylum Bacillota; class Clostridia; order Lachnospirales; family Lachnospiraceae; genus Mobilitalea. Next base: position 9,604 of record DCTS01000020.1, read on the forward strand.
TATACACCATGTAGCCCATAAATACATTTACTTTTTGTACTTTTCCTGATGCAAAATACATCAATTTCTCACATTGTACCTCAAATATGTAATCCTAAAAAAACCATAGTTCCAAGATAAATACCTTTTCCCTATGGTCTCCTGAAACACATATTTACTTTATTATAACAGCACTCTTCCTTCTAAGGCCCTTAACAGCGTGACCTCGTCAATATATTCAAGATCGCCTCCCACGGGAATTCCGCTTGCAATACGGCTGACCTTGATACCGGCAGGCTTGATAAGCTTGCTTATATACATGGCAGTTGCTTCCCCCTCAAGGCTTGAGTTGGTGGCGATAATCACCTCATCCACATCGCCCTGCAGGCGCTGCATAAGCTCCTTGAGCTTGATATCCCCGGGTCCTATTCCAAGCATCGGGGATATGGCGCCATGGAGCACATGATACACACCGTCGTATTTGCCGGTCTTTTCATATGCCGCAAGATCCCTCGGGTTCTCCACAACCATTATCTGACGCTTGTTCCTGCCGGGTGAAGAACATATCGGACATACCTCCCTGTCCGTCAGGGTAAGACACTCCTTACAGTACCTTATATTCTTCTTGGCATCAACTATGGATGATGACAGACTCTCGACCTGATCCTCAGGCATATTTATTATATGAAAAGCAAGCCTCTGAGCTGTTTTCACACCTATGCCGGGAAGCCTCGACAACTCCTCTATTAACTTGCTTATTTGACTGCTGTAATATTCCATCAGAAAGGAAAACCTCCAAGTCCTCCGAACCCGCCTAAACCACCGGTAATCTGTCCCATAACTTCGGATGATTCCTCTTCCATCTTTCGCAAGGCTTCGTTAGTTGCCGCAACTATAAGATCCTCCAGCATCTCAATATCATCAGGATCAACAACCTCCTGTGACAGCTTAACGGATACAATTTCCTTCTTGCCGTTTACCGTAACTGTAACAGCCTGGCCGCCTGCGCTTGCCTCCCATGTTTTATTCTCAAGCTCCCTGGTTTTTTCCTCCATCTGCTTTTGCATACGCTGAGCCTGCTTCATCAGGTTGTTCATGTTCCCCGGGATGCCTCCGCCGGGAAAGCCGCCTTTTTTACCCATGTGTTCTGCTCCTTTCATTGTTCAATAAACTTTATATCATGGCAAAACCAGCTTAAATTTTAAGACTCTACTCAAATTGTATCGGCATATTAACCAGCTTGGTGATATCGGGGACATCCTCCATAGCTTCCTTATCCTTATCCAACAGCTTGACCCTGACCTGCACCTGCTTATTTATTCTCCGTGCTATGGTATCCTTAATCAGGTTCATATGCTCCTCGCTGTTAATTATGACCTTATCAAATTCATCCGAAACCACAATTAACAGGCCATACTCCAAATCAGTGCTCAGTGTGGCCTTCTGAAGCACTGTAGCCAGGGCAGGAGCCTTCCTGCCAATCTGGCTGATTATGTTCTTCCACTCACTTGCGGCCGCCTTAATATCCTCCGGCAAGGCTTCGGGCAGGATAACTTGCTTCTCCTTCTCAAGTCCGGGTTCAGACCCGGCTTTAAGCTTAGACTCCGCCTTGTCTGAAGCAGGAGCTGCTGCACCTGCTGCCGGCAGACCTTTATTTATCTTATCCTCAAGAATGCGCAGCCTGTCTAATACAGATTCATAATTAGTCTCCATCTCAGGCCTGCATAGCTTTATGAGCGCCACTTCCACCAGAATTCTCTTTCTTGAAGCGTATTTTACCTGTGCGGATAATTCCGAAAGCACCCTTATATATCTTATCAGAGTCTGCTCCTCAACATTCTCTGCTTCCTGCTTAAGCAGGGTCAGGTTTTCACTTGACACCTCCGTAATAATATCGGAGGCCTCACCCATGGTCTTAATGAGCAGCAGATTCCTTAAGTACCATGTGAAATCCACTGTGAATTGTCCAAGCTCCCTGCCGCTTACCTCGGCAGCATCGATAATTCTTATGCATTCAGGAACATCCTGGTTAAGTACTGCACGGAGCAGCCCGGCAAATACCTCCGTATCCACGGTCCCCAGAATATCAAGCACCTTGTCATAGGTAATCCTGCTGTCCATGTAAAAGGAAATGCACTGATCCATCAGGCTTAAGGCATCCCTCATAGAGCCGTCGGCCATTCGGGCAACATACCTTAAGGCCTTATCCTCGGCGTCGATATTCTCCTGCTGCATCAGCTCCTTAAGTCTTTCTGCAATGGTATTCGCAGACAGCCTCTTAAAATCATATCTCTGGCAGCGGGAAAGTATCGTCAGCGGTATTTTATGAACCTCGGTTGTGGCAAGTATGAATATTACGTAGGAAGGCGGTTCTTCTATAGTCTTTAAAAGTGCATTGAATGCACCAGTAGAAAGCATATGAACCTCATCGATAATATACACCTTGTATTTTCCTTCGGTGGGCGAATATCTAACCTCATCAACAATCTCACGCACATTATCGACGCCGTTATTGGAGGCGGCGTCTATCTCTATCACATTCATTGAGGACTGTGCCGATATGCTCCTGCACATTGCACACTCGTTGCAGGGATCCCCGTCCACAGGGTGCTCGCAGTTCACAGCCCTGGCAAGCAGCTTGGCAACCGTAGTTTTGCCCGTTCCCCTTGTCCCGGTAAAAAGATAAGCATGCCCTATCCTGCCTGCTTTTAATTGATTCCTCAGGGTTGTAACTATATGCTCCTGGCCTTTCACATCATTAAAATTATCAGGCCTGAATTTCCTGTAAAGGGCCGTATATGACATATGCATATTCCTCCTAAAGCTATCCGATACCTTGGCCGGCATCAATATCAGCAGGCATTTCCGTTTCTGGAATTAAGCAGCTGCTTAAGCTTGTCCGTAATACTTAAGAATACCTCAACAAGGCTGGGATCAAACAAGCTTCCCTTGCCTTCGCATATTATTTCCATAGCCTTTTCATGGGAAAATGCCTCCTTATAAGTACGCCGGGATGTAAGTGCATCATAGACATCTACTATGGCAAGAATTCTGGCATAAAAAGGTATCTCCTCGCCCTTTAACCCGTTAGGGTATCCGGTTCCGTCCCATCTTTCATGATGACAGTATGCAAGATCCCTTGCAAGCAGAAGAAGTCTTGACTCTCCGGTCTCCTTCATTATTTTTTCGAAGGTTTCCTTCCCCAATATGGTATGTGTTTTCATATATTCAAATTCATCAGAATTGAGAGAAGATGCTTTCCTTAGAATATCGTCGTTAATCCCGATCTTTCCGATGTCATGCAGGGGAACCGAACGTATCAGATCCCTGATATCACCCCGGGCAACCCTGTCTTTATACTCCTCCCTGCCCATTATCTCTTCAAGCAGAAGCTTAAAATACGCTGTGGTATTCTTCAGGTGTCCGCCAGTGGTCAGGTCCCGGCATTCCACCAGCTCAGCTATACTTACAGATATAGCGTCCCGGCTTTTCATGAATTCATAATCAGCTTCACGGTAATCATTAAGCTCAAGGTAATTTGCCGCTCTTTTCATCAGTAATTCCGGAGCCGTAGGCTTAATCAGGATATCCTCAGCGCCATCCTCAAGCAGAGGAAGCAGGCCCACAAGCTGTTCCTGCATTGCCATTATGATTATCGGAATGCTTATACTGCCAAGGCGGCGCCTTATCATGTCAAGAGTATCAAGGCATCCAGCATAATCAAGATCCATTATCACAAGGTCCGGTTTCTCGTCTGATAAAATACTTTCCGCACTCAAAACAGAATCTGCCATGGCTAATCTATATGCACGGGCTAATGATTTATTAACCGATTGAATAACCACCGTGTCTTTTGTCACAACCAAAATCTTTTTTCTATAGTCCCTCATTATCATTTATCCCCAGGTTCATCTTATCTTTTGTCATTATATCATTACGGTATTTTAAAATCAATGCGCATATCACTTGCTGTGACTATCATATCATTCATAGCGATTTTCTTATCCCTCGCCAGGCTCGGGTTTTTGACAGTTGAATA
>DCTS01000053.1 GCA_002329645.1 Lachnoclostridium sp. UBA1434
GGGATCTGTTCCTGACTCCTCCTGATTGCCGCAGGTGACAACCCTAATCTTGTGTCCCCTTGCCGCAAGCGCTTCCGCAAACCTCATAGCCGATATGGTTGTCCCGTTATTATTGATATTGAAGGTGTCAATAACCAGAGTAATAATCATATGAATCCCCCTACGTCTTAACTAACACTGCTGCTGTAATAAACCCATATTTATACGCCTTGCATCTATATATGATTATATTTTCAACCAGCCATACAGTCAAGTATATGGGCTTAAGAATGTGCCGTTATTAATANNCTAAAAGATACTGTTACTCATATTTCTAAAAGAAGTATAGACACAATTTTCATAAGTCTGTATAATATATTGAAGTAGCATAAAGTCAGCGAAGGTGAGGATGCAAAATGAATGTTGTCGTACTGGCTGGGGGAACCAGCATGGAAAGAGATGTGTCATTGTCAACAGGCTCAATGATTTACAAGGCACTAAAGCAAAGAGGATATAATACGGTCCTGCTTGATGTTTATCTTGGAAGTAATGTAAGTGCTGAGGATGCCTTTACTATAGATAAGGACTGGGCGGCAGATATCGGCGCAATAGATGAGGATGTCCCGGATATAGACGCAGTTAAAGCTCTGAGGGATAATCCGGATTATTACTTCGGTCCTAATGTAATAGAAATATGCAGGAATGCCGATATAGTTTTTCTTGCCCTGCACGGTGCCAACGGTGAAGACGGCAAGCTTCAGGCAGCCTTCGATCTGATGGGAATAAGGTACACAGGATCTGATTATACCAGCAGCGTGCTTGCCATGGATAAATCAATAACCAAGGAAGTATTTGCATTTCACAAGGTGCCCACACCAATAAACATACATATCCGAAGGGGAGAAGCCTTCAGCTGGGAGCTGTTTCCCTGCATGGTAAAGGTATGCCGCGGCGGTTCAAGCGTTGGGGTATATCTGGCAGCCGACAGGGAAGAGATGGTCAAGGCAATGGATGAAGCCTTTATATATGATGATGAATTGGTTGTTGAGCAGTATATTAAGGGAAGGGAGTTTTCCGTAGGAGTAATTGACGGCGTTGCTCTTCCGGTAATAGAAATTGCTCCGAAATCCGGTTTCTATGATTATAAGAATAAATACCAGCCGGGACTTACGGTTGAAACCTGCCCTGCTGATATAAGCAATGATATTGCAGGCAGAATGCAGCAGATAGCAGTTGACGCATATAACGCACTGCGGATTAAGGCTTATGCCCGAATGGATTTTATGATGGATGACAATAACAATCTTTATTGTCTGGAGGCCAATACTCTGCCGGGTATGACTCCAACCTCCCTGATACCTCAGGAGGCCAATGTTGTCGGAATTGATTTCGGCAGCCTGTGTGATAAAATAATAGAAGTATCACTTAAAAAATATAAATAGTAATGTATGTTGCCGGGTGCAGCATGTTGCCGGGATGGTATGTTGCCGGGATGCATCTGTATAATCGAGGAAAATATCATGAGAAATATGACTTTATCCAATATAGCAAAGGCCTGCAGCGGACAGCTTAAGGGTATATTGCCTTCCGAAGGCGAGGTATCCGGTGTTGTGCTTGATTCCAGGCAGGTAGAAAAGGATTATCTTTTTATAGCTGTCAAGGGCGAACGTGCAGACGGCCACGATTATATTGCTTCCGCCTTCGGTAAGGGAGCCATGGCCGTGGTATGCGAAAAGGAGCCTGAAGCTTATGCGGGTCCTTATATTCTCGTAAAGGACAGCCTGCAGGCCTTGAAGGATATAGCGCAATGGTATCGCTCACAGCTTCCCGTAAAGGTAGTCGGTATAACCGGAAGTGTAGGAAAAACCAGTACAAAGGAGTTTATAAGCAGCGTACTTTCTCAAAAATACAGCGTACTAAAGACTGAGGGCAATTATAACAATGAAATCGGCCTTCCTCTCACCATACTTAAGATACGCGACCATCATGAGATAGCAGTGCTTGAGATGGGTATCAGCAATTTTGGCGAAATGCACCGTTTAAGCAGGATTGCAAGACCGGACATTGCAGTTATAACGAATATTGGCCAATGCCACCTTGAAAACCTGGGCTCAAGGCAGGGAATACTTAAGGCAAAAACCGAAATATTTGATTATATGAGTGAGAAGGGTATTGCAGTATTAAACGGTGATGATGACATGCTGGCCGCTGTCCGGTCTGACGGCAGGCTTTCTGACTGTATACTTTCTGACAGCAGCAAGTATGCCTGTGATTATACTCCTGACGAACCTTCTGACGTCAGTAAGTCTTCCTGTGTCCATGCTCCGGACAGACTTTCTGCCTTTAGTAAGTCTTCCTGTGATTTGTCCGTCTATCGTTATGGCATGAAGCAGAATGAAGGGGAGGCTGCCCCTGATTACCTTGCATATGCGTCTAATATTATTAACAGGGGATTATCGGGAAGCAGCGCCGATATTCATATATCCGGGGATAGGATTACTGTTGATATTCCTCTTCCCGGAACACATATGGTCTTAAATGCCCTGGCTGCTGCAACAGTCGGACATTTGCTCGGACTTACGGCCGAACAGATAGCCGCCGGGATATCCTCTGTAAAACCCCTTGGCGGAAGGAGCAACATCATAACGAATGACCGTTATACCATAATAGATGACTGCTACAATGCCAATCCCGTCTCTATGAGGGCTGCTCTTGATCTGTTAAGCATGGCTGATACCAGAAAGGTGGCCATACTTGGGGATATGGGTGAGCTCGGCGAAAGGGAAAAGGAGCTGCATATGGAGACAGGGGCTTATGCCGCATCTAAAAACATCGACGTGATTGCATGCGTCGGCAAGCTGGCAGCCTTCATGGTCAGCGGCGCAAGAAAGGCCCTTGAGTCGGGAGCTTCATCCGTTCATATGCTTTCATCAGCACCCTTGCTTATGCACTATGAAACCCGTGAGGATCTTATTAGCGCACTGCCAGAGATCCTTAAGGACCATGATACCGTATTAGTCAAGGCATCGCATATGATGGGATTTGATAATATTATAGAAGCGCTGCAAATGAAAGAATAATAAATCTAAGCTTGAATATCATAAAGTAGGTATTTACATTTTGACAAAATAATGTTAAAATCAGGAAAAGCCGGCTGCAATTCCCCATTTACGAATGGGGGATTTTATGCCGATATTCAAAAAGTTCTTATTACCACTCTTTTTATTTACTAATATCCTTCTTTTTTCAGTCCCGGTAAGACAGATCTCCGCTAAAGCGGGCAATACAATAGCTTTTGTCATTTTGTCGGATTATAAGGCCACTGTTGACATAGGTGACGAGTTTTATATTGCTGCATTTACCTCCGACGGCAAGCTTCCCGCCTGGAAAAGCAGCCGTTCATCCGTCGTTTCCGTCAATACCTATGGCAAGGTAACCGCCAAGAAGGCAGGCTCGGCTGTTATCACGGCCAAAATTAAGGGCGCCGAGGCTTCCTGCAGTGTAACTGTCCGAAAAACAGTTGTGACGATAAGCTGCGAGAACGCATCAATCGAACGCGGCGAATCACTCCGGCTCAGCGCCGCATCCTCCGGCAGCCCGGATATTACATGGAAGAGCAGCAGACCCACGGTGGCCGAAGTGGACGATAACGGTACGGTTACAGGCTTAAAGCCCGGGGAAGCGACAATTACCGCTTCTGCCGATAATGTCAGGGCGACCTGCAAAGTAACCGTAAGACGGCCTGAAGTCAAACTGTCCCAAACCAGGCTTACCCTGTACCGTAATCAGAAAGCCAGGCTATCTGCAACCGTATCGTCAGGAGTGAAGCCTTCCTGGAAAACCAACAAAAAGAGTGTTGCGGTTGTTGACCATGAGGGAACAGTTGTTGCGGTAAAGCACGGAACGGCAATCATAACCGCAACTGTTGACGGAGTATCCAAAACCTGCGAGGTTGTGGTAAAGCAGCCGGTTATGACACTAAAGCCTGAGGAGCTTACCATTAAAAAAGGAGAAACAGAAGCCTTAAGCGTCTATGTCTCCTCCAATAATACTCCTGTCTGGTCAACCAGCAACCCAAATGTTGCAAAGGTTAATTCCAAGGGTCAGGTTACCGGCCTTAAAAAAGGCAGAGCTTATATTTATGCCTCCGAGGATGGCATAAAGCTCAAATGCACGGTATATGTAACTGAATAATTATTGCTTCGGGGAATTGACAGCCGGCTTTTTACCTGCAGATAAACTCCACCATGCCTGTAACAACATCATATCTTAAATTGAAGAACCGTCTTAATTTATCCACCTCATATTCATACTGCTCTCTTGCCATAGCCTCGTTTAATGGCTTGAACCTGACAAGGGTATCCGTCATCATATCAGCATAAGCTGCTGCGTATATCTCAACCGCCTCAGCCACCCTGTCAGACTTGAACTCGTTTTTAATTATCTCCATGTACCTGTCACGGAATTGCTTTTTAAAGGTATTATTCTGAATCAGATTGCTGAACAGCGATCCTACTATTTTCTGGGAATTCATCAAGGTAAGGAGGCTGTCATGCTCATAAGTCACCGGATTATAATAAGCATCATAAACAAGGGAGTTCTCATAAGAAAGGCCTGTTGAATAATCCACATCATATATCATAAACCGCCATCTGCCATCCGCATAAGGATTGGAGCTTGACGGATCTGCAGTCCTGCTGCGCCAAAGTCTCACATTATTGGTTCCCCAGTCATAATTGGCTATAATAGCTTCAATACAGACATAATCTATGAAGCTGTTCATGTCCATCATGCTGCATATTTCTTCGTAGTTTTCCGCCCTGGATAAATCCTTATTCATTGCAAAATCAATGAGGGATTTGTACAGCTCTATATCTTCATCCGTCCCCTCGTCTATATTTCCTTTATCAATAATTACAACATCGTCTCTGTCGATGCCGTAATGGCTTTCTATAAACTCAGAGCTGTATCTTTCCTGAAGATTATACAGTCCCCAGTACTCACCGTTGAGAAATACGATAACAGGTCTGGATGCCTGAACAGTTACATTAAGCCCCTCTGACAGCCTGTGAATCATAACCTCCCTGAATTTTGTAAGCTCCGTATCATTGCCTCCGTTCCTGAGCATGATGGATTTGAAGGAGGTTATGGCCTTATCTCCTGCCTCTGACACAAGTCCTGGAAAAAGCTCATAGTTAATTCTGGCGGCGCCGTATCCTCCCCTGGCAAATATATTAAAGCTCTTTTGCAGAAAGGCTCTGGATGCCCCGCCTCTTAATCGAATTCCCACTTCCTGAGAAAATGCGGCTTTGCCGTTCTGTGAATTAGCCGGCTTGCCGCCTTGCGAAGTATCAGATGACAGAGCCAATAATGAGGGAGTAACGCCCATGTCGAAAAAATCTATATGTGCTTCTTTTTCCCAATCCATGCCGCCGTTCTTATAATTGGCAGGCTGATGCCAGTACCTGGTCCAGTCATCGGGTGACTTTATTGCCAGCCAGTCGTCATAGGCTGCACCCGTAACATATATGCCCGTATCATAGTTAAATAAATTATTCGGATCAGTAACAAGAGATAAGACTGCCGTATCCTTATAATAAGCTGCCTTATCCCCGTAACCTATAAAATATGATTTTGTAACCACCCTGCTGGGGTTGCCCTCCGTATCATAGGCAACCGCCCTTATTATTGACGCCTTGTCGACAGGCTCTTCGGGAGCATAAAAAGTCCCCGTGGTAATATTGCCGATATTGGCATATACATTATCCTCCGGGGACCTGTCATATATTTCAATCGGTGAGGTATATTCATATGACCTGTCCGAGGGCAGGCTTCCGTCGGTAGTATAATATATCCTGAAGCCCTCGGGAGCGGTTATGCTTAGCATGAACCTTTCATCATAAAAACCGCTTTCCGCAGAAAACACCGGTTCTTCAACCGACGCTGTATCGGCATCATTATTAGAGAAATTAGGCGTCGGTATAAGGCCGGATAAATTGTCACTGCCGTCAGGCTTTCTTCCGTAAGAAACATCCTCCTGCATTGCCGGTAAGGCAATTGAATCTATGATTTTTCTGTCCGGCGAGAACAGCGCTACTGTTTCTCCGCTGGCCGATATTCCGAAATTGGCTAAAAGCTCGCCTTCTCCCGCAACCGCTTCCTTGTTGGCAAAAACAATCAGGTATTCGCCGGCCTTTAATATCACATCGGGAAATGTGAATTTGAAAGGCTCGGACATCTTGTCCGTAAGACCATAACCCTTAAGGTTAACGTCATTATCCGACATATTGTAAAGCTCAATCCAGTCATAATATCCGCCGTCCGCGGCTGTTATTCCCCTGTCATTCTTGGAGCATACCTCGTTGATTACAATCCTTCCTTCACTGTCAGATGCCCTATCCCCATCAGCATCAGAAGCATCGTCAGCAGCGTTATCCTCCTGACCGGTCTCACGGGTTTCCTGATCAGCTTCGTCATTGATTTCATCCTCAGTCGACGCTTTGTTATCCTCCTGCTTTTTATCTGCACAGGATGCAAGAAGCGCTAAAGCAAATACTGTAATACATATTAACCATATTCTTTTCATAAGCCTTCTCCTCAAAGTAATATATTATTAATTATAATCATACCACAATTTTCCTGACTGGCATATCGTATCATATGCAATACTTTTGTCAATACTCGCATCCACTGAAGCGCCTGAACATATCTGCCGGTTAACCCTTTAATGCATATGCATTCAGCCGACGGAACAGGCATGAAATAAATTATTTCATGTAAAAAATGTAAAAAATAAGTTTATATTTCATATAAAAAATATAAATAAAATAAGTTTATAAGTCAATAAAAATATATTGATTTTTTTAAAATTAGGATTATACTGGATTATCATAATATGAAAGCAGGGATGAATTTTATGGAAAAACTAGACCTGGAAGACCCTCTTCCTGACGGTGCCAAAACTATAGGCATCATTTATAATCTTAAGAAGGGTGAAGGCGTTAATACTTATGACGATGAAGCAGAGTATGACAGTATTGACACCATTAATGCTATTAAAGCCGCCCTTGAAACGAGGAAACATAATGTAATATTGCTTGAAGCAGATAAAGCATTGCCGGAAAAGTTAAAAAATGCTCACCTGGACCTTGCCTTTAATATTGCCGAAGGATTCGGAGGCAGATCCCGTGAAGCTCAGATTCCGGCTATGCTTAATTTTTTTGGAATTCCTTATACCGGCTCGGATGCAACAACTCTATGCATTGCTCTGGATAAGGCGCTGACAAAAAGGCTGCTGGCTTCCTACAGGATCCTGACCCCGGGCTATGCACTTCTGTCTTATGACAGCCCAATAAAGGCTCTTCGGCTTAAGTATCCCGTTATAGTCAAGCCCAATGCCGAAGGCTCCAGCAAGGGAATAACCGATGCCAGTATTGTCAGGTCAGATACCGAGCTTATTAATCTGCTGAACCGGAATTTTGATTTATACCATGAGCCGATGCTTGCGGAGGAATATATCGAAGGCCGGGAATTTACCGTCGGAATAATCGGCAACGGAGCAGGAATGAAGGTATTCAGGCCAATGGAAATCATATATAAAAAGCATACGCAGGAAGACTTCGATGTGTACAGCTATAATGTAAAGCAAAACTATAAGGAGTACATTAATTACCGGTGCCCTGCCCGCCTTACGGCAAAGCAGGAGTCCGAGATGGTTAAGATGTCCGAAAAAATATACAATATACTTGGCTGCAGGGATTTTTCACGAATTGATTTTCGCATGTCTTCTGACGGCAATATATACTTTATTGAGATTAATCCCCTGCCCGGCCTTGCACCGGATTACAGTGATTATCCCATGCTTGCCGGTTTTAACGGCGTTAGTTATAACGATCTTATTAATGATATACTTGAAGCTGCGCTTATTCGCACCGGCGCCGGGAATCGAGGCGTTTTTGCAATATGATGCAAGCAGGCGACTCTTATAAAAACGCTTTATGGAATAACTGGAAGTGGCAGTTTTCCCACAGAATCACAGGTACGGAAAGGCTGTCAGAGATAATACACCTGACCGACCAGGAAAAGGACGAAATATCGGAATGCCTTAAAAGATTCCGTATGGCAATAACACCATACTATGCCTCGCTTATGGACCCTGATGACAAGAATGACCCCATCAGGCTTCAGTCAGTACCTTCAATCAGGGAAACCTATTACTGCGAGCATGATCTGGCGGACCCCCTTAACGAGGAAGCAGACAGCCCTGTCCCCCATATAGTTCACAGGTATCCTGACAGGGTATTGCTCCTTGTGACCTATGTTTGCTCGATGTATTGCCGCCATTGTACAAGAAGGAGGGTTGTGGGCGAGGAGGACCGTATAATCGGAGGGAAGGAACTTAAGGCTGCCCTCTCCTACATCCGTTCACATGTAGAAATTCGTGATGTTCTTATATCGGGCGGAGATCCTCTCGTCATGGACACCGGAAGGCTGGAGACAATAATATCACAGCTTCGTGAAATACCCCATGTGGATGTTATACGCATCGGCACCAGGGTTCCCGTTGTAATGCCCATGCGCATAACCGATGAGCTGCTTGATATGCTGAAGAAATACCAGCCGATCTGGATTAATACCCATTTCAACCACCCGAAGGAAATTACGCCTGATTCGGAGCGTGCCTGCAAGGCTATCGCAGATGCCGGAATCCCCCTTGGCAATCAAAGTGTCTTGCTTAAGGGCATCAATGATAATGCGGATATCATGAAGGAGCTGCTGCTGAAGCTGGTGCATATGCGCGTCCGTCCGTATTATTTATATCAATGCGACCTGTCACAGGGTATTTCGCATTTCAGGACGGATGTTGAAACAGGAATAGACATTATGCATAAGCTGACCGGCAATATCTCCGGGTATGCGGTTCCCAAATATGTTATCGATGCCCCCGGGGGAGGCGGCAAGATACCCATAAATTATAATTACGTAATAAGCAAAAATGACAGGGAGATTGTCATGGAGAATTTCAGAGGTGATATATACTCATATCCCTTACCGAGTAAATAAAGCTCCAGGTAATCAGGCATAGAGCTTTCCGATGTCAACCGGAGCATCATGGCAGTTAATATTTCATAAGGAATAAGCCGGTAACAGGAGCCATATTGCAATAGGAATAACATATGGTTTAGCTCGCAGCAGAAGAAAACCACATTAAAATATTCATTATAAGGAGCGGGTCGGCAGCAGGAATGTTAAGGTGGCAGGAACAATATGGATAGCATATAATTAGACTTATAGATTTATCTATGTTATAATTATCCATATATAATGTTATAAAGAGGAGAGGTACTAATTATTCATTATTAAGGGAGGATTATGTAAAGTGAAAAAAGCCGTATTATCAATTCTTATGCTGATGCTGGTCATAAGCATTCCTGCCGCATGCTCAAAGGACCCGAAAAAGGATGACGACTCACCGCAGGCCCCAGCTGTGACTGAGACACCTGCTGCCACCCCGACTCCCACCGAAGCTCCTGAGCCTACACCTGAACCCGAAATAATTGTTCCTGCAGAGCCCTTTGATGATCAGGGCAGGGTAATCGCAGTATACGGAACCCCGGTTTTAGATGGTGTGGTGGACGATGTCTGGGAAAAAGCCGGCACAGTTATTCCCGAGCTTAAGTCGTCAGCCGCCGTCCAGGCAACGGGAGAATTCAAGGTCTTGTGGGATGAAGAAGCCCTATACACTCTGTATATTGTTAGGGATCCCGTACTTAACAAGGCCAGCATGAATACATATGAGCAGGATTCCGTAGAGATCTTCCTGGACGAATCAAATGACAAGGCTATATCGTACCAGAGTGACGACGTGCACTATAGAGTAAATTATGAAAATACCCCTTCAACGGATGCCGGTGATCCCTACCGCTTTACCTCCGCAGCAAGCCTGCTTAAGGATGAAAGCGGCAATGTAACAGGTTATATTGCAGAAACAGCGATTAACTGGGCCAATCCTCCCTCCAATGGAGCAATAATGGGGTTTGAGCTTCAGATTAACGATGCAAATGATGCGGGAATAAGGGCCGGCACGGTAAATATCTTTGACGGCTCCAACTCTGCCTGGCAGAATCCCTCCGTAATGGGCGAGGTCGTTTTAACAGGCAAGGAAGTCAAAGCTTCTTCAAGCAGGAATACCGGAATGCTGAACATCTATATCAAGATGGCTGAACGGATAGATCCCGACAATTATGTAAACAGTGATATACTGACCGAACCGCTTAAGAATGCAAAGAAAGTGTTTAACGATGAGTCTGCGGCTCAACCGCAAATTGATGCCGCTTTGGATAAGCTAAAGGAGGTTATTGCACAGTTGAATGACGGCAGCGGATTCGTATCTGTTGACAGCCTTACGGCTAATGAGGAACTGCCTGATCCGTTGACTTTCTTTGACGGTACCAAGGTTGCATCACCTGCAGATTGGGATAAGAGGGCGGATGAAATATCAAGATTATATGAGTACTATATGTATGGAGTAATGCCGGATACCTCCGATGAGAAGGTCAGTTATAAAGTATCAGGCAACGAGTTGACCATTACGGTTGAAAAGAGAGGGAAGACGGTCAGCTTCCCGGTTAACTTCTCAGTGCCCGACAAGAACAGGATTGCAATGCCCGAGGGCGGATATCCTGTTCTGATTGCTTATCTGTGGCTTACACAGACCGAATATGCCAATAACAAAGGCTATGCTGTAATTACTTTGAATACTGAATTAATAGCAGCCGACAACTGGACGCGCTCCGGAGTATTCTATGATCTGTACCCTTACGGAGATAAATGGACCGAGCAGACAGGAGCCCTTATGGCATGGTCCTGGGGCGTCAGCAAGATCCTTGATGCTCTGGAGGCAGGAGCCGGAAAAGAGCTGAATATAAACCCGGCTTACAATATAATGACCGGCGTTTCAAGATGGGGCAAGGCTGCCGCTGTTACCGGAGCCTTTGACAAGAGGATCAAGGTTACTGCTCCCTCCTGCTCAGGTGCGGGCGGAATGGCAATGTTCCGTTACAAATCCGAAGGAAAGACCTATGACTATTCAAGCATAGGTGTGAATAGTCCATATGTAATGACGGCAAACGAGCCGCTGAGCAGCCTTCAGTCCTCCAGCGAGCAGCACTGGTTTAATGATAACTTCTTAAACTTCAAGAATGTCAACGCTCTGCCCTTTGACCAGCATATGCTGGCGTCCCTGTGCGCCGAGGAAGGCCGCTATCTGTTCATAACAGGCTCCTACCTGTATGAGGACTGGACTAATCCTCCGGCAATGTGGCTGACCTACCTGGCAGCAAGGGAAGTGTTTAAATATCTTGGACTTGAAGATAACATAGGCATCCATTTACATAAGGAAGGCCATATGGTAACCGATGAGGATATGGTATACCTGCTTGATTTCTGCGACCATCATTTCTATGGCAGGAGGATTGAAAGCAACCTGGACGACCTTACTAAGAGCCTGTTCCTGGAGCCTGCAAACAGCGACCCGTTATTTGACAAGTACCTTAAGGACTAAAGATCGGAATAAATGTATTATTATACATAATTTGTGGTCTTGCGTATTGTAAAATGGGAGGCAGCTAAGTCAAAGCGCTGCCTCCTGTTTATAAGCACAAATTAAATGCAAATTAAAAACAATTTAAGTATACAGGTTGCATTATAAAAAAATAAGGCTGCATTTATGCAACCCTTAATCTACTTTAAGTAAGACATTATCAGTCTTGGAATGCTGCTGAGAGGCGCCTGCTTCTCAACAGCTCCTATTTCATAGGCTACCTTGGGCATTCCGTACACCACGCAGGATTGCTCATCCTGTCCGATCGTCCTTGCACCCTTTAGGCGCATGGAAAACAGTCCCCTGGCTCCGTCATTACCCATTCCCGTCAGGATAACTCCTATTGCGTCCTTGCCGACTTCATTTGCCGTTGACTCAAAAAGTATGTCAACAGATGGGCAGTGACCGTTAACCTTCTCACCCTCAAACACCTCAAGCTTATATTTTGAGCCGATCTTCTTGACTTTCATATGCTTATCGCCGGGAGCAATCAATACCCTCCCCTGCTCCACATAATCACCCGTCTCGGCCTCCTTTACCTTAAATCTTGTCTGCTCGTTTAACCTTTCTGCAAACATTGCCGAGAATAGAGGGGGTATGTGCTGAACCACCAAAATACCGGGGATATCAGGCGGGAGCTGCTTCAATATATAATGCACCGCCTCCGTACCACCCGTGGAGGAACCTATTGCAATAACTTTTTTATTATCCAGGCCCTTTTCTGCATTTATAATATCCGGCTGCTCATTTGCCTGTCCGGGTACTTTTGCCAGGGCCGCTATCTTAATCTTGGCAATCATGTCATATATAAAGTCTTCCACGCTTCTTACATGCCCCATATCAGGCTTGGCGACAAAATCCACCGCACCTGCATTGATTGCATCAAAGACCGCATGACTGATTGTGCTGACAACAATTACAGGCAAGGGATACCTGGGAAGGAGCCTTTTTACGAATTCTATACCGTTCATCTCAGGCATCTGTATATCACAGGTCATTACATCGGGGCGGCATTCCATTATTTTTTCAATTGCAGTTGTCGGACTATCTGCCTTTGCTACAACCTCTATATCCGGATCTGATGAAATTCCTCTGGATATTACTTCACGGAATACCAGGCTGTCATCCACAACCAGGACCCTGATTTTTTTTGCCATCAATCAAACACTCCTTCATCCGAGCATCATGTTGGAAATACGATTTTTATCCTTATAATAATTTTCCGTAATCATTTTATCTGTTATGTTATGAATATCATATTTTCCGGTACACCGCAGGCATGATATATTTGTATTTTGTCTCCTCCCGGTTCAGCGATTCCGAGTGTCCGACAAACAAGTACCCTCCCGGCTCGGTGTATTCATAAAACTTATTCACCAATTCATATCTGGTCTTGTTGTCAAAGTAAATCATCACATTCCTGCAAAATATAACATGAAACTTTTTCCTGAAAGGATACTGCCAGTTCATTAAATTTAACTTGCGGAAAATTACTTCATTCTTTATTTTATCATTAATTATGTAATTATCGCTGCCATCCTTCATGAAATATTTCTTAAGCCATCTTGACGGCAGGGGACCAACCTGTTCTTTATTATATACCCCCTTTACTGCAATATTCAATACCTTATCTGATATATCTGTAGCAAGAAGCTTGGTATCCCACAAGGGCTTATCCGGTCCGAAAAACTCATCTATAATCATTGCAAGTGTATAGACCTCTTCCCCGGTTGAGCATCCCGCACTCCATATTCTTAAATCCCGATTTCTGGCCGTATTCTGAAGAAAGGGGAGCACAGCTGTTTTAAAATATTCAAAATGATCCGCTTCCCTCATAAAATAAGTATGATTTGTTGTTATCTTGCTTATCAGCGTTGTTATAGCTTCTCCTGTTTTATCGTTTACTACATAATCATAATATTCTGAGAAGTTCTTAAAATTCTTCTCATCAAGTATGTTATACAGCCTTGAATATAAAAGGGTCTTTTTTTCAGCCTTCAGGTATATCCCGAAATTAGCCTTAATATATTCTGCCAATTGATTAAACTCTTTATCAGATATTCTTATCATATTATACCTGCCCGTTAATGCAGGGGAAGCCTAAAGCTTCCCCTGTCCTGATATGTAATTGAGTAGGCTTCTTAGTATTTACCGAAATCCATACTATCCGACAAGCCTTTATCATGTTCCGCACCCGACGGCCTGTCACCTGCCGCAGCCTTAACTGTATGCCGTTCTTCACCGGCTTCTGATTTACCCGGTTTGCTTCTGTCATTAAGCTTATCCAGAAGCTTCAGCACATCCGGACTTATATCGTCCATATTTCTGTATGATGAGCCTCTATATACCTTCCTTAAGGAGAACTTGCTCACCTCGTTTTTCAGAAGCTCGGCCTGACTTGCAAGCTCCTCGCTTGCGGCAGCGCTTTCCTCGGATGTTGCCGAATTAGTCTGTACGACCTGCGATACCTGCATAATGCCCTGATTGATTTGTTCAATACCAATTGCCTGTTCATTGGAAGCCCTGGCAATATCATTAACCAGATCGGCCACCTTGCTTACGTCATCTACAATTTTGTTCAGTGCGACTGCTGTAGCATCTGCAATCTTTGTACCTCCCTCGGACTTTTTAATTGAATTCTCAATTAAATCCGTTGTCTCCTTAGCAGCATTGGCAGAACGTGCCGCCAGGTTCCTCACCTCGTCGGCAACAACCGCAAAGCCCTTGCCGTGCTGCCCTGCCCTGGCTGCTTCCACCGCGGCATTAAGGGCAAGTATATTGGTCTGGAATGCTATATCGTCAATAACCTTTATAATCTTTGAAATATTGGAGGATGATGCACTAATCTCCTTCATTGCATTAAGCATATCCTGCATCTGCATGTTGCCCTTAGTTGCATTATCCTTGGCTTCTACTGACAGCCTGTTGGCCTGGTCGGCTTTATCGGCATTCAGCCTGGTCTGGGATGAAATTTCTTCAAGGGAAGCCGTAAGCTCCTCAATAGAGCTGGCCTGCTCCGTTGCGCCCTGGGAAAGAGCCATGCTGGAATCGGATACCTGTCTTGCACCTGAGGATACCTGCTCGGATGCATCATTGATGCGGGAGATGGTTTCATTCAGGTTCTCCGCCATAGTATTGAACGCCTGTGCAAGGGTACCCAGCTCGTCATTGGAGCGTATATCTACATAAGCGTCAAGATTACCGCCTGCAATTTCATTTGCACCATTTACAAGCTTTTTAAGGGATTTTGCAATACGCCTCGTCATCAGATAGGCGGCTAAAGCTGAAATTCCCAAAAAGACCGCAATCAATATAATACTTATATTTCTCAGAGAATTAACCCCGCTCTTAACCTCGGCATCGGACACTGTTACTGCCACAAACCAGGATGTACCCTCAACGGGAGAATAACCGATATGCTTTCTTTCATTCTTATATACATATGAACCATATCCGATATTACCGTCTATCATCTTCCTTTGTATTGCAGCCATTTCTTCCAGACTTGAATCCTTTTGGGCCTGCTCAAAAATATTATATTCGGTTAGGACAAGCTCACGATTGGAATTGGCTATTGCCGTTCCTTCGGAATTAATCATATATGCCTGTCCGGTCTCGCCGAATACTATCTGATCCGTAATATCACTAAGGCCGTTGCCGTCTCTGAAAGCTACAAGCACACCTACTATCTCACCGTCAAACCGTAACGGTGTTGCAACCGGAATCAGTACGGAACCGTCGACTTGACTTATAATAGGATCCGACACCGTAGATATGCCCCTAATTGCGTCCTGAAAATATTTCCTGTCCCTAATATCCGAACGGGCTCCGTTAGAGCTTGTGAGATTACCGTTCAGATCTGCAATGCCCATCCTTACATGACCTGACCTTTCAGCCTCGTCGGTCAGCTCAGCCAGCTTGTCTTCAACATTAATGTCGGGGTCACGGATTGAATCGTTAGTGGCAAAGCCCTCAAGTATGCCAATATGCATATCCACTGCCTTTTTAACTACATTTGCACCCTGGACTGCCAGCTCCTCCAGGGAACTGTTGACCTCATTCATAACAGCTCTTGAAGCAAATATATAAGACAGGCCGCCTAAACAGACGAATAATGGAAGCAATGCCAGTGTAGCCAAAATAATTATTTTCCTGGATAAACTATTCATTTCATTTACTCCTTTCGAAATCCATGATATATCTTCAAATGTATAGCTTTAAATGTGTGGCTCCAAATCTATGCTTAACTGTTAATGCCGGCAATATCTTCAATATCATTTTCAGTAAGAAGCGTGTTGCAATCCAGAATCAGTTTTACTTCCTTGCCTGTCTTTCCTATCCCTTTAATAAATCTGCTGCTTCCCTTGCTTACCTCCGGAGGCATGACAACATCTGAATCCGGGATTGTTATTACCTCAGCCACACTGTCAACAATCAGCCCTATTGATATCTCTTCTACATCAATAACTATTACACAGGTCCTTTCGGCGTATTCCAGGAACGGTTTCTTAAATCTTAAGCGTACGTCCATGACAGGAATAATCTTGCCTCTCAGATTTATAATACCCTTTATGTATTCTGGGACTTCAGGAACCTCAGTTATGGGCTGAATACCGATTATCTCCGTTACATACCTAATCTCGATAGCATAGGTCTCATTGCCTATATTAAAGGTCAGGTATTTACTCTTTTGTGTATCCTCCTCCTGCTCATTAAGCTCCTGAGCAATAATTTCGGCCATTCTTTTTACCCCTTTCTTATTCAAATCATTGTT
The DNA here is from genome assembly GCA_002329645.1 of Lachnoclostridium sp. UBA1434. GTDB lineage: Bacteria > Bacillota > Clostridia > Lachnospirales > Lachnospiraceae > Mobilitalea. The sequence continues at coordinate 16,356 of DCTS01000053.1, forward strand.
ATAAGCGTTTATCTTGAAGCAGAAACCATACTTATAAGACTGCCGATATCAAGTATCAGGCTAATACTGCCGTCACCCAATAAAGTGCAGCCGGATAAACCCTTTATCTTTTTCAGCTTCTTTATGTAACCCGGAAGGGATTTTACGACCACCTGATACTGACCCTTAAGCTCGTCCACAAACAGGCATGCCGTTTTGCCGTCCTGCTCCGCCATAATCAATATACCGTCGCATAAGTCCTTTATCTTGGTATCTACATTGAATACCTCATGCAGACGGAGTATGGGATTACACTGCCCTCTTACCATTATCATCTCATTGCCGTCGGGATCACGTATTATATCGCCCTCCCCGGGGCGGAAGGATTCACGTATGGATACTGTGGGAATTGTAAATTGGGAATTACCTACCGCAACATTCATTCCGTCTATTATTGCAAGTGTCAACGGAATCTGCATTGTTACGGTCATTCCTCTTCCCTCGGTGCTGCTTATGCTTACAGTACCGTCTATCGCTTC
>DCTS01000098.1 GCA_002329645.1 Lachnoclostridium sp. UBA1434
TTGTTCATCATGGTAACAAACGCAAATTCAATATCAGCTTGAGGCACATATTTCATTGAGCATTTTTCGATATCCATGATATGTGTGGAGCAGCACCACGCAATCCTGTGCCTGCCGGTTGCGTGGGTCCTGCGCTTGAACACCCCTCCGCACTGGCCGCAGATAATTTTCCCTGAAAATGGGTATCTGTTTTGATACTTGCTGTTGTTTTTTTCAAGGCCATATTCCTTGCAGTGCTGATCTATGACAGCCTGTGCGGCTTCAAAAGTTTCGCGGCTGACAATTGGGTCGTGATGGTTTGTTGCAAAGTATTGATTGCATTCACCCTTATTGCGGCGTCGGTTGAAGTTATCGTCAGTATAATACTTCTGGAAAAGCGCATCGCCCACGTATTTTTCGTTTCTAACCATGTCGATTATGGTTTTTGAAGTCCATTTGCTATTCCTCTTTGTCGGTATCATTCGATCGTTTAGAACTTTAGCGATTTTTTGTGCGCCTTTGCCGGATAAAATCTCAGAAAAGATAAACCGCACAATCTCGGCTTGGCTTTCATTTACGACAAGCTTGCCATCTAAAACATCGTAGCCGTATGGCGCATATGATATTTTAAATAAACCATTTTGAAACCTGCGCTTAAGGGCCCACTTGTTGTTTTTTGAGTTTGTGTTTCTAAGCTCTCAATCTGCCCGCTGTTATCAGTTGAAACCCGGCAATATGCGGCAACGCGCTGCTTAGGCATGTCTTTTGACTTTTTCACGTTCGGCTGTATTTTTATTACATTCAATTCATCACCCCCATGCTTTCCGAAGCGTTGTGAGGATATTACCTCTAACACCGGATTATATCAACGGGTTTTCGGCAATATGTCGGCAAGCATGGGTGAGAAAAATTTGCGGTTTAGCTCGGATATTTTGTCAAACTCGGACAAGGAAATAAGCCCCGACTCAAGCAAGGCTTTAAGCATCTGCTGCGCCCTTGCGTAATCAACCTCACGCTGCAGCTGCTCATGTGTAGTGGTTCTTCTCTCATGGATCTCATCAGTATTGTTCATAGAATAAATGCCTCCCACGTGTCAATGGCATAATAAAAGTACCCACTTTTGGCGGAGATAATTCCCCACTTTGTTATGCCTAATTATATAAGTAGTTTATACTGAAAGTGTAACAAGTCGGTTCTCCACAAAGGAGGAAATTTATTATGCTGGAGGTAGCAATGAGAACTACGATTAAGACGTTGTACGATAAGGGATACAACAAATCACAGATTGCAGAAATGCTTCACGTGGACAGGAAAACGGTCAGAAAAATACTTAATGACTTTGCAGAAGGGAAGGAGGTGAACAGTAAGGCATATCCTTCCATGTTTGACGAGTATAGGGAATACATTGAAATACAGATTAAAAAGGATCTATCTGTCAAGCGCATATATCAGGACATGCAGAAAGTGTTTGGTCTTTCCGGCAGCTACTCTGCTTTGCGAGATTATATAAGAAAGCTCAAAGATCAGGCACCAAAGGCTTATATGGTGCTTAATGCACTACCGGGCGAAGAAGCTCAGGTGGACTTTGGATATATTGGAATGCTTAAAGTGAAGGGAAAGAACCGTAAAGCATGGGTATTTATAATGACATTAAGTTATTCCAGATATATGTATGTACAGATAACGCTTGACCAAACTGTCAGAACATTTATCATGTGTCATATCAACGCATTCAGATATTTTTGCGGCGTTCCGGAGACCGTAAAGATTGATAACCTAAAGGCAGCCATCATTGAAGCGGACTTTTATGAACCACTGGTGCAACGTACATACGCCTCCTTCGCCGACCATTATGGATTCCTGCCAAACCCATGCAGGGTATATACACCGACTGACAAAGGTAAGGTCGAATCAAATGTTAAATATGTTAAGGATAACTGTTTCAAAGCAAGGGAGTTTGCTGATATAAACGAAGCAGAAACATTCTTAAGGGACTGGCTGGATGATACAGCTAACAGACGTAAGCATGGCACTACCGGCAAGATCCCATATGAGGTGTTTTGTGAAAAGGAACAGAAGACGCTGCATCCGCTGCCGATAGAAGAATTCCTGTTTACCAATTCTTCACCGGCAACAGTATGGACGGACTGCCATATATCCTATAAGGGAAACTACTATTCAGTTCCATATGAATATATAGGCTGTGATGTTGAAGTTATAGAAATAAATAATCTCGTAAAGGTTTACTATATGGGAAATGAGATCGCCCTTCACGTCTTTGCGGCAGACGTAAAAGGCGAACACATCACTGACAAAAAACATTACCCATCAAGTAAAACTATAACACAGGAGGAGATGTTGTCAAGCTACCGCGAGAAAATGCATGATATAGGCCCCGGAGCTGAAGATTTCCTTGAAAAATTTAGAGTCACCTCCATGTATCGATGCCATCATTACAGGAGCATTTCGGGAATAATAGCCCTTAAGAAGAAGTATGGGGCAGAAACTGTTAACAAAGCCTGTGAACGAGCCTGCTTCTTCGACAATATCACATACCGTGCAGTCAAAAACATATGTGAAAACGGAATGGACAGGCTGCCTATAGACAATCGTATGAATGTCATGAATGAACAGACCGGTACTTATTCTAATGTCAGAGATCTGGGACAGTACCGTCGTATGCTTGGATTGGGGGTGATTGAAAATGAAGGATTCCCTTACAAACAGACTTAAGAACCTCCGTCTGGCAGGTATGGTGCAGACAGTAGATATGCGTTCTGAACAGGCTGTTAAGGAAAAGTTGTCATATATAGAATTTCTTGAGCTCATTGTAAATGATGAATACATAAACCGTAATCGGAACAGGATATCAAACCTCAGGAAAAGGTCAAGAATACCACAGCATAAGACAATAGAGGAATTTAACTTTTCATATCAGCCAAACCTTAACCGTCAGGAAATATACAGTCTTGGTACCTGCGAATTCATTAGGAAGAAAGAGAATATAGCATTTATAGGACATCCCGGCACAGGTAAGACACACCTTTCCATCGCACTTGGCATAAAAGCAATAGAGCAGGGATATACGGTACTATTTAGCACACTGTCAGAGATGATGGATGACCTTTACATGTCAAGAGCAGATAATTCATTAAGGCTCAAAATTAGAAAGTACATCAAGCCCGATCTTCTAATAATAGACGAATTCGGATTGAAGAAACTAAACCAGACAAATGTTGATGATCTTTATGAAGTCATATCGAGACGTTATGAAACTGTTTCAACTGTAATAACATCGAACAAACAGTTTGACGAATGGGGAAATATACTGTTCGATCCAGTTCTGGCATCAGCCATACTGGACAGATTCGTCCACCATTGTAACTTTATTATTATTGAAGGAGACAGTTATCGGATGAAGGAACGCGAACGTCTGGCACCTAAAAAGCGTGGTCGTCCACGAAAGAACGATACTGAATTATATGGGCAGGAGGAGCATGAAGATGAATAAGAACAATCCTATAATAGTATTGTCATTTAGATAATAAAAAATCATGGGGAATGTCTTCGTCAGGTGGAGAGTTCCCCAGATAATTATCAAAAAATAAGTGGGGAATTTTCTCCGACATTTTTGGGACTTTTCTATTGACAACAACAATAAGCAGAAACAGATCAGGAGTAAGTACGGCGAAACAACGATTAATGTCCCTCAGGACCGAGAGAGTTCGTTTGAACCCAAGGTAGTGAAGAAAAGACAGAAAGATATATCGGCTATCGATGACAAGATCATATCGATGTATGCTAAAGGAATGACTACACGCCAGATTTCTGAGACTATCGAGGATATTTACGGATTCGAGGTCAGCGAAGGCATGGTATCTGACATAACCGACAAGCTTCTCCCTGAGATTGAGCAGTGGCAGAACCGTCCTCTCTCAAGCATTTATCCAATCGTATTCATCGATGCAGTACATTTCTCCGTAAGGGACAACAGCGTTATTAAGAAGCTGGCTGCATACATAATACTCGGCATTAACGAAGAGGGTCGGAAAGAGGTCTTATCAATACAGGTAGGAGCTAATGAGAGCAGTAAATACTGGCTCAGTGTTCTTAATGAGCTGAAAAACAGGGGTGTACAGGATATACTTGTCCTTTGTGCTGATGGTCTGACCGGAATCAAAGAATCCGTTTCAGTAGCATTTCCTAATACCGAGTACCAGCGTTGCATTGTTCACCAGGTAAGGAATACGCTCAAGTATGTGGCTGACAAGGACAAGAAGGAGTTTGCGACAGATCTTAAGAAAATCTATCATGCTGCCTCAGAAGAGGCCGGAATGGCTCGTTTAGAAGAAGTATGCGATAAATGGGATGAACGATATCCGAATGCCATGAAAAGCTGGCATAAGAATTGGGATGTCATCAGTCCGATCTTCAAGTTCTCTGCCGAAGTACGCAAAGTTATTTATACAACAAATGCCATTGAAAGCCTGAACAGTACTTACCGTAAGCTCAACCGCCAGCGTAGTGTATTTCCAAGTGATACAGCCCTACTGAAGGCTCTATACCTGGCTACTTTTGAAGCGACGAAAAAATGGACCCTGCCGTTAAGGAACTGGGGCAAGGTCTACGGAGAGCTGTCCATCATGTTTGAAGGAAGGATTCCGGTGTGACCCCGTAGATGAAAACGGTATCTCAGGAGACTCTGATTCTCAGAGTTTTCTTGACATACCGTTTGCTTTTAGTTATAGTGTTCGCAAGGATCGACTGTTATAAAAAACAGTTTAAATCCCTCATCAATTATCATAGAAAGTCATTTACAGACTTTCCTTCACACACTCGATTTTATAACGAAAGCAGGTGGAACCTTGCAGAAGCACTCGAATATCCATATAACCTCACTAATCGTTTTCTTAAGTATAGTCAGTATATTTGTACAATTTGCGGCATACTATGTGTTTATATCAACCTATGCTATTGCAGGTATAGCTTGTTTGGTGACCATTGTCAGCGCCCACATTTTACTTGAGAAGACCCTTACTTATGAAGCCTGCTTCATATATACCCTATTGCTCGTATTTTTATCCACCGTAATAACAATCTTCACCTACCTGGGCAATGAGCAGTATTTTATGCCATATACGGATGCATTGCTTTGGATAGTGGCAATAAACTGGTTCATACCTACCATGCACTGCCTTATAAGAAATATGCTCGACTACGGTGTGCGGATAGAGAATTTCAACACCTTTTACCGAAATAACAGTATTATCTTTCTGTTTTATTATATTGTAATAGTCGGTTACGGATTGTTTTCCGAAAACGCCTTTCCCTGGGCTTATACATTTGCTGCGGAGGATGCCAATTTTACTCCCTTCTGGTCGCTGGCTACCCAGATAGAGGATTATTTAAACCATATGATCCCGATAAGCGATATCTGGATCTATCTGGCAACCAGGATACTATCCTTTGGTCCCATCGGCTATTATATAACGGTATTATTAAGAAAGAAATCCCGCTTACTCAGGTTTCTGTCCCTCTTAATACTGCCGGTTCTGATTGAGGCGCTGCAATACTTTATTATTCCGGAACGATGCGACCTGGATGATGTGATATATGCGGTTATAGGCGGGATAATGGGCGGATTGTTCTTCCACTTTATTAATTTATTATATCGTTTGATATCTGGTAAAAGCTTTCTTACCAAGGATTCCGATTACAGGTACTCCCACGGTTCGCTGCATTTTTAACCCTCTTTGTTCCAAAAGCTGTACAGGAGGCCTGATACATCATGCTGCCTTACGCTTATATATGGGAACCATTCCCTTGGGAACAGATTATTATGCTGCGGCAAGGTGAACCTTTCATCAAGAAGCAGAATTACACCACGGTCTTCCTTCGTCCGGATTACTCTTCCGGCCGATTGGAGGACTTTATTCATGCCATGATAAAGATATGCATATTCAAAGCCCATTCCGTTTTTGGCATCAAAATATTCCCTGAACAGCTCCCTCTCATTGCAGACCATCGGCAAACCGGTTCCGACGACCACCGCACCTATCAGTCTGCTGTTCTTTAAATCTATGCCTTCGCTGAATATACCTCCCATGACGCAGAATCCAACCCTGGTAGAGGTCGGATTCTCAATGAAATCCTCAAGGAAAGCCTCCTTTTCAGCCTCCGACATATTGGCAGACTGTACTGCAATCCCTTCAATAGTGTCACCTGCCAGCTCAAGAATGTCGTAAAGCATCTGGTACGAAGGGAAGAACACCATATAATTGCCGGTTTTTGCACTGACAAAGTCATTAATATAGCTTATAATCTTCCTGTATTCCCTCTCACTCCTGCGGGAATATTTCGTACTGACATCCGTAGCAGCCATTATCAGACGATTATCTGCCGAAAATGACGAGGGTGCATATATGGCATAATCCTCCTTCTCTCCCCCCAACTGCTCCTTATAATAATTTATAGGCAGCAGAGTTGCTGAAAACATGATGGCGCTTCTCCCCTTCTCCATGCATTTCTTAAGGTTCCCGGAAGGATCCATGCACTGCAGCTTAATTCTGAAGCGGCCGCTTAAATCATAATCGGTATATATTGTATAGTTATCATCCAGCAGTTCGAAGATATATATAAAATGCCGGATGTCCAAATACAGGCTTAAAATTTTATCCCTGCCCGCAAGCAGGACGTTATCCTGCATAAAAGCTTCCAGCTCAGATATCAGGCTTATCAGATGCATGCAAAAGCCGCCGATATCTTCAATTACCTCAAACTCCACGCAATTTCTTTTAAGCAGTAAAAGATCCTTGTTGCAGGCATCAATTAATCTGATAAGCTTACCGCTGCTTTCCTTCAAAAGCTTCTTGACCTCCAGAAAGTCCTCCTTGAAAAGAACAGCACTGAACATCTCACGAGCTCTGTCTGCAAGGTTATGTGCCTCATCTATCAGAAATATATAATCCCTCTGCTTATCGCTTGCAAAAAACCTCCGCAGATATGCATTCGGGTCAAAAGCATAGTTATAGTCACATATTATGGCATCTGCCCATAAGGCAACATCCAGGCACATTTCAAAGGGGCATACAAGATGCTTTTCGGCATATGACAGTATCAAATCCCTTGATATATCATTCTCGTTTATGAGCAGGTCGTAAACTGCGTCATTTATCCTGTCATAATAACCTTTTGCGCGCTCACAGGATGCAGGATTGCAATCAGGCTTATCCAGTATGCATACCTTCTCCTTGGCTGTTATGGTGACTGCCTTAAGCTTAAGTCCCTTATCCCTCAGCAGCCTGAAGGTGTCCTCCGCCACAGTCCTTGTAACTGTCTTGGCAGTCAGGTAAAAAACCTTTTCCGCAATACCCTCTCCCATAGCCTTAACCGACGGGTATATTGCCGATATGGTCTTGCCAACTCCGGTAGGCGCTTCTATGAAGAGCTTCTTCTTCCTGAGGATTGTCCGATAAACGCCCGCGGCAAGCTCCTTCTGGCCTTCCCGGTAGGGAAAGGGAAATTCCAGTTCCTTTATGGTCTTATTGCGTTCTTCAATCCACTTAATCTGCCGGACGGTCCATTTGGCATATTCATCGGTGAGTCTCTCAAACCACAGCTTAAGCTCGGAGAACGGGAAAACCTCCTCAAAATATTTAATACTTTCCGTATTCAGATTACAGTAGGTCATTCTTATTCCTATAACAGAACAGGCGTATTTTACGGCATACATGTATGCGTAGCACATAGCCTGGGCTCTGTGTACTCCCACCGGCTCCTTAAGATATGACAGATCCATATACATACCCTTGATTTCATCAATTATTACTTCAGGGATGTTTGTTCCTTCCTCCTCTGATCCGAGGGCAGGGAAATCCTCGCTCATGCCGCTGTTATGGATAATCCCGTCGGCTCTTCCTTCAATAGTCAGTTCAAAGGAAATGCCCTCACGGGATAATGGCAGTGTAATGCTTAAGGGTACCTCGGCGGTATAATCCTCATCCATCTGCTTCTGCAGCTTACGGTGCAGCCTGCTTCCGGCCTGCATTGCATCCGGATCATACCTGGGCTTTGTATTGTCCATATCCCCTGAACGCATAATAAATTCCACTATATCGCGTACAGATATATTTATTTCTCCGTAGTCCTTATCCATGACAGGCTCCTGTTCTCCGGATTGATTGCTTCATTGTCATATTATAGTATATAGCATGAATACCCGCAATACAAATTCCCCCATATCCCTTGACTTATATTGTTGAAAACAAGCCGATAAAAATACCGGATGCTATGTATTTTTGCTTGCATTTTATTACTCCATCTGGTACATTTTAGTTGTATTCCTAAACACTTAAAGGGATAAATAATTTAAAGCGAGGTAGTATTATGAGCAAGCACGATCACGGCGATGGCTGCGGATGCGGACATGATCATGAATTTGAGCATGATTCGATTACATTATCACTTGAAGACGGTACGGAGATAAATTGCATTGTATTAAATATTTTCTCCGTGAACAACAATAATTACATTGCTCTCCAGCCCGAGGAGGGTGAGGAGGATGATGAGAATATCTATCTTTATCGTTTCATTCAGGACGATAACGGAGAACCCCAGCTGCTGAACATTGAAGATGACGAGGAGTTTGAGGCTGTAGCGGATGCTTTCGAAGAATTTCTGGATGAACAGGAATTTGATGAGCTGTTCGATGAAGATGAGGATTATGACCTTGAGGACGACGGGGAAGAAGAATAATCTCCGGTTATAATGTTGCATCGCAGGGTGCTGCCGGGCCTTTTTAAAGGTTGCAGCACCCTTTTAGTGTCTGAAATCCGGCCTGACATATTGTTCATCAACTTTTAGGATCTCCGGGATAAAGCGTGATCTTTTCATATGCTTGTTATACCTTTCATTTGAACTAGATATATACAGGTATTCTCTTGCTCTGGTCATTGCGACGTAAAACAGCCGCCTTTCCTCTTCAATATCGGATGGCTGTACTGCCTTTTTGTGCGGCGTAATACCTTCATTTGCATCGATTATAAACACTGCGGTAAATTCAAGGCCCTTGGCGCCATGCATAGTTGCAAGCATGACGCTGTCCATATCCCTGTTCTTTTCGCGGATTTTTCTTTTTGCAGATTGCCTTGCAAGCTCCTCCTTATAAGCTTCAATATGTGTAAACCATTCCTTAATCGTCCTTAAGCCTCTTGAATTCTCCTGCATCTGACCTATCATGTCCAGCAGTTCTCCCGGGTCCATGCTTCTGTGTGCCGCGTACTCATTTAAGTAATCATCATAACCAATCCCCTTTCGGATATAGTTTATAGCGGCATAAGGCGTCATTTTTGAAAGTATATGCAAATCATATTCCAACTGCTCAATGCGTCTTTGCATCCACTCCTCATCCTTATAGTACCTTTTTACCTCCTGTAAATCCACTTCGGGAGAGGAAAAGCATTCCCTGCCGATATAGCGCTTCGGCCTGTTAATGACTCTTAAGAACAGACGCCTTTCTCTGCTTCCCGCGGCTATCCTCATATAGGCTGCAAGGTCCTCCCCGATCCAATGATCATAAAGATTTGAAAGCTTATCCTTCATAGTGAAGGGTATGTTATATTCCATGAGCTTATTAACCACAGGTCCGAGTCCGATATTTGTACGGACCAGCACAGCCATCTCCGAATAGGGAATACCCTGCTTCTTAAGCATCTGAATTTCTTCGATAACCTTAATGTTTTGCTCGGCCATTGTAGCAAATTCCGTTATATATATCCTCCCGGTTATATCCAAAACCGGCTTGACTTCCTTGACAAAGCGCTTCCTGTTGACGCTTATCAGTCTGTCGGCAGCTTTAATAATATCAGTGGCAGATCTGTAATTCCTGTCCAGCAGGAGTATGGGGCAGCCTTTGTAATCTCCGGCAAATTCCTGCATAATCTCAGGCCTTGCTCCCCTGAAGCCGTATATTGACTGGTCATCATCCCCTACTGCAAAAAGATTGCCGGCAGGCCCGGAAAGCTTGCGGATAATAATATATTGCAGCGGATTAATATCCTGAAATTCATCTATAAGTATATAACGAAACCTATCCTGCCACTTGGCAAGAATGTCCGCCCGGCGGCATAACAGATCAAGACAGTATATCAGGATATCGTCAAAGTCCATAAGCCCAGCCTTTTTCAGGCAGCTGTTATATTGTGCATATATCCTTCCGAAGAGCTCGGTGGGACAATTGACGGAGACATATTTTTCAATCCTCGTTACGTTTGTCTTAACCTTGCTTATTTCAGCCATAAGCTCTGTAATAAGCTCTTTATCTTCATCGTAATTCATACCGGCCCTGCAGGCAATCTCTCTTAAAAGCTTAATCCTTTCTTCCTCACCTATTATATTGGCCGGGGTTAATTTATAGGCGTCCTTAAGCATCATAAAAAAGACGGAATGAAAGGTTCCGAAGCAGGCACCCGTCTGCATTACACCTAAATCAAGCAGAAAACGCCGCTTCATCTCCTCTGCCGCAGCCCTGGTATAGGTTACCACCAATATATTATTCTCCGATATACAATGACTTTTTATTAGATACTTTACCCGCTCGGTAATAACAAGAGTCTTCCCCGAGCCGGGGCCTGCCAGAACAAGCATGGGTCCGTCCTTATGCATAACAGCCCTCTGCTGCATCTCATTAATAATCATGAATAACTCCCGGTAAAAAGGATCGTAATAATAGATATAATGGACATGAAATATATAATACAGAAAATGATAATCTAGAACATATGCCTGATATCAGATTTTAAAACGTTATTATTATATCAAATTATTGATATGATCAAATTATTGATATTGCCACCCGGCCTTTTGCCGCCGGGTGACATAAAGTTTTATGGTTTTAGATAAGCATTACCTATAAGGATAGCTTGTCAATGGCAATCCGTATGCGCCTTAAGCTTTCATCCTTGCCAAGGATGTTCATTATTTCATAAGCGCCTCCCGGAGTGGACTGCTTTCCTGATACTNNTGACCGGCCATAAGCCCTGACCGTTCTTTATACCGGTCTCTTGGATATAACCCATGATAACGGCTTCAATTCCGGTTATCGAATAATCATCAAGCGCCTGAAATCTTGGAAGCAGATCAGTCAGCACCTTTAAGGAGCTTTCCCTGTCCGTCTTCATCTTTTTATGTGTAAACATGCTTACATCATAATCCGGCAGCTCTTCAAAGAAATCAATCATATCCTTTATATCCTTGAAGGTCTCAATCCGGGTTTTCAGCAGGGCGGCTATTTTCCTTAAGTCAAGCTCCCGGCTGATTACTTCCTTAATATACGGAATGGCCCTTTCATAGTACCTGTCATCATCCATCGCCTTAATGTACTCGCCGTTCATCCAGCGCAGCTTCGTCATATCGAATACGGCAGGTGATTTGTTGATATGCCTGTAATCAAAATCCCTTATAAGCTCCTCAAGTGAAAGTACCTCCTTGTTATTCGGGGCGCTCCATCCCAGCAAGGCAACGAAATTGATAATAGCTTCCGATACGAAGCCTTCACCTATTAAATCCTCATATGAGGCATGTCCTTCTCTTTTGCTCAGCTTTTTATGCTCCTCATTGGTGATCAGAGGCAGGTGCACATAAATAGGCTCCTTCCATCCAAAGGCCTGATATAGCAGGGAATACTTCGGTGTGGATGAAAGATACTCGTTTCCCCTGACAACATGGGTTATCTCCATAAGATGGTCGTCCACCACATTGGCAAAATTATAGGTTGGATACCCGTCGGATTTTATAAGTATCATGTCATCCAGCTCATCATTGCTGATCGTTATATCTCCGAATACCTCGTCATGGAAGGAGGTGGAGCCTTCCTGCGGGATGTTCTGCCTTATGACATAAGGAATTCCTGCCGCCAGCTTTTCTTCCACCTCTTCTGCAGAAAGCTTCAGGCAGTGCTTGTCATATTTGGCAATCTCCTTGATATCCCCGTCTTCCCCGTCATCTGTATCCTCAACAGTTGATTTTAATGATGCAAGCCGTTCCCTGGTACAGAAGCAGTAATATGCCGCACCCTTTTCCACCAGCTTTTTAGCATACTCCAGATATATGCCTGAAGCTACCCTCTCGCTTTGTACATATGGTCCGTAACCTCCGTCCCTGTCCGGTCCCTCATCATGGATAAGGCCTGCACTTTTCATTGTACGGTATATAACATCCAAAGCGCCTTCAACATAACGGTTCTGATCGGTATCCTCTATCCTGAGTATAAAGGTCCCGTTCTCATGCTTTGCTATAAGATACTCATACAGGGCAGTCCTTAAATTGCCCACATGCATCATTCCGGTGGGACTTGGGGCATATCTGGTACGTACTGTGCTCATCCTAATCTTCCTCTCATATCATTGCCTAACATGCTGTATATACTTGTTTATATTAATAGTTGAATTTAAAGTCATTAAGATAATCCTGAATGTCAAAGTCAAAATCTAAGCCGCCTAAGAATCTGGCGCTGCTTAATCCGATAATTACTAAAATAATAGCCAGCACAAGAACTATTCCGGCTATTATAAGCATAGCCCTTGCCCAATTCTTCTTGCTCTGAGGAACATATCCTGCAAATGCCCATACAAACAGCATAATGAAAAATACAAGTCCTCCTACAAAAGGAATAAACATCAGCGCCAGCGAACCCAGCCAATTTCCCAGGGATACAGGCTTTTCCTGTTCTTCCTCAATTACAGTTACCGTCCTTGGCAGTATCGGATTAACCGGTTCCTGTTCAGAAACTAATTTCTGCCCACAGTATTCGCAAAACTTAGCCTGCTCATTATACATAGTTCTGCCGCAATTGTTGCATACCATAACAAATACCCCCTGTTTGTCATTTTGACTAATTATAACATACCACAGTTAAAAAAGAAATATTTTGTTTTACGTCCATAGTCATATGAGCAAAGATAAGCTGCCGGTTTCAAACTTGCATTGAATACCCGGCAGCATTAATTCTTGTATCCTTTATATGACCTTAGTTTTCATTCTTCATGGCTTCGATTGCCCTGATTTTAGTGGCCCGCCTTGCAGGGAAGTATCCGAATATAAGTCCGACTCCAATGGATATGCCCATCGCCATAAACGGAAGATAGAACGGGATTATGGAAAACTTGGTGTTCGTCATGTCATACATATAACTGCCCGACATTAATTGGCCAAATAGGGGCTGCCCGTATCTGTTAATCAGGAAGGAGGCTACATATCCTAAAATCACTCCCACAAGTCCTCCAATAAAACCTATAAGACCGGATTCAAACAGGAAAAGCATGCGTATATGCCGGATCTGGCAGCCCAGCACCTTCATAATGCCTATTTCCTTGGTCCTTTCATATATTGCCATGACCATTGTATTGGCTATACTGATTGCAGATACGAACATGGATACCGCTCCCAGAGCCAGAAGAACCATCTGCAATGTACGTGAAGCTTCGATCATGGGTCTTATGTATTGAAGCATACTGTAGGATTGGAAACCCATTTCCTTTATTTTATCCTGTACCGCTTCAACATTGTCAATATTATCCACGTTAAGCATAATTTGCTGATAATTCTCCAGATTCTTCAGCGCATTTTTCCGATCCTTGAGGGATAGCGTATTGCAATACTTGGTGTATATGCTTTTGAAATATTCCAAATCCATATAGGTATTATAGTCGAAATCGCTCTTGGTCTCCGCCATCTTGGCAATATTCTTCAGGGGCAGGCTAAACTCCCGCTTCTTGGGGTCAGGCATATAGTTCCTGAACTTAAGCACTATTTTATCCTTATCCAGGTCAATTGTCTTTGATTGCCACATTCTTGAAGTGGGATCATAAAACTCCCAGGGCTGCATATATCCGAATATAATCATGGATTTATCTTTCTCGGAAGGATACTCACCCTTAGTCAGCTCAGGGAATTCAAAATCATCAAATACGGAGCTGTCCATAGCAGTAATATAAGCATAGCCCTGATACTTGCCCGAAAACAACTGGGCATCCTGCCTTATAACAGGAGATACGGCACGTACATGGTCCAGAGCTTTTACCTGCTTCACCAGATCGTCACTCAACTGCTGCTCCTTGCTTCCTGCCCAATTGCCATCCTCATCATATATTGCTCCATATTGCTCAATCGTTATGGTAGTGAGACTTCCATACTGCTTAACCTGGGTGGTAAAATTGTAATCCAACCCATGTCCGATGGAACGCATGATGATTATAAGAAGCGATCCGACCACCACACCTGAAATTGTGAGAATGGTTCTGGCCTTCCTGCGGGTAAGGTTTTTTAAACCCATTTTTATCAGATCGCTAATCCTCATATATATCAATTCCTTTTTTTATTCTTCTTCTGGCAAGCAGTGCTCCCAGCCCTACGCTGACAGCAAGTACTGCCGCAGATATTCCAATGACAAAAAACCATGAGGACAACAGGGGATCCTTTACCTCAGGCATTCCCATTCCGGGATCAACAAACATGCCTTCATCAAATACCGGTTCCACGTACATACCTCCATCAGCTGCCTGGTCAATAACATCATACATGCCTTCGTCAGCATTAAAATCATCAACAGCATCATTTCCCTCTTCTGCCTGTTCGGAAACAGCCTCCTCTTCTGATACATCCTCGACGGCATCATCGATTGCCGCATAAGACTCAGTATCTGCGGCTGCTTCGTCCGCCGCAGCCTGAGAAGATTCTTCTGCCACAGCTTTAGTCGTGCTTGTATCCGTACTGGACGTCACAGTGACCGTGCTGCCGCCGGCAGCCTTTACTGCAACTCCTTTACTTGCTGCTTTTTCAACTTTAACCATAATATATAATCCTCCATTCTGATATTCCTAACCAGGTATTAAAGATTTGCTTCCTCTTTCCTGCGCAGCTTATTCTTGTATATACCGATTATAATTGCTCTGGTTACGGGAATGAATACTATAAATATCACAACATTTAATACTATAAACATCCATGGCTTAAGTATTTCCTTTTTGGTCTCCGGTATCGGATTAAAGACATCCATCCCTCCGTCCATTCCGCCATCCATACCGGGATCATATATCTGTGCCGAATTGACCATGGTATCGAACTCGGTGGTAAAGGTCTGTTCATCTCCGTTGCTGTCCTCATATGTAATCGTAAGAATTCCGTGGGCCATTCCTTCAATATTGGGTATAACCTCAAATTCTGAATAGGAGGTATTGCCGGGATCCACATTACCCAGAATACTCATTTCTCCGCCTGTTTGTGTAAAGTCTCCACCAACTCTTACCATGACGTTATTCAGTGTTGACTTGCCCATGTTGTAGAACTCGAAGGACAGGAAGGCCGGCATTCCGACCTGAACCATTCCCTCCCAGGAATATACCTGAACATTATTGACAACCGGGCGCGCGTTTTCCACTACCCTCAGGTTAATATCATAGGACCTTTCCTCTCCGATCTCATTCGTCTGAGGATTAGGCTTGATTCCGTCATATTCATACTCGATATCTACCTTAAGCTTATATGTACCTGTCTTTGTATCGGATTTTATTTTCAATCCAAGGGTGCACTGAGCTTCCTCCCCTGCATTAATCCTGTCAATAAAGAAGGTATTGCTGCCCTGTGTCGAGGTGAATATATCCCCCTGGGACATGTCCTGGGATACCTTTACAGTAATATTTTTGGCATCCACGGAGGAGTGGGTGTTGCGTATACTAAAGGTCAGATTGAATACAGAGCCTGCCCTGAGCTCATCCAGGTCGGCTTCATAATTGCTGATTAGTAATACGGGCTTGCTGCTGCCTCCCAGGTTGTCGTTCTTCACATTAAGGACAGGTATCTTAACGGAGGGAGCTGATCCGCCCTCATATGCAAAACCGATATTCAGGTTATTAAGACCCTCCGGAATGTTTTCTGAAAGCTCCAGGCGGAAGGTGATATGCTTAGTCTCGCCTGCAGAAAGCTTTTCAATATACAGATAGGGTTCCGATTCAACCGGAATGAAGGTGCTTCCCATTAAATCCTCAAGGGATATCTTAAGCTCGTTAATATCAAGCGTCCCTTTGTTCTTAAGATCAAAGGATATCTCCATCTCTCCGCCTGCTACAGGCTGTTCGGGAGACTGCTTTACGCCGCTTACTATAAGGCTGGATCTCTTCTCTTCCTCCGGCTCCTTCTCCTTCTCTTTCTCCTGTACTACCTCGATATACAAGCTCTTGGTCTTGGCAATAGTCGTACCCTGGCTGTCCTTATATTCAATATTAAGCTTAAGCTCATTCATAACCTCAGAGGTTTTGTTGACAATCAAAGGTATTTTTACTTCCGTCTTATTGCCTGTGGCAATGTCTGAGGCCTTAATGTATTCAGCAATAAAATTCTTGATAAAGGCGGCGTTGCCCTCTGCCAGGCTGACCTTAATATCCTCCGCCCTGCCTTTGCCGCTGTTTTCAATTACAGCGGTCAGCTCGAATTCATCACCCTGCTTGATGCCCTTCTTATAGGAAATGTCAACAATATCAAGATCAGGGGCATTCACATCCACCTTAGTAACATTAAAGCTTATGTCATAGGAGCTCTTTATGCTCTTGCCGTCACTGTCCTTATATTCAAAGTTGGCCTTGAGGGTTTTCCTGCCCGCAGCTGCGTCGGCAAGTATGGTCAGCGGCAGGGATGCCTTATATGTTGAACCCTTCTCCAAATCTCCGATCTTTATTCTTTTAGTGCTGTATCTTTCCACTATACCGGTATCGGTATAATCAATGGTCATATATGTATTAAAGGCCTTCAGCTCACCCTCGTTCCTGACTGTAAAGATAAGCTCCGTATCCGAACCTGCCAGGGATTTAGTATACAGTACATTGGATATTGTAAGCTGTGCGGGTACCTTTTCCTGTAAAACCTTTAGGTCAAAATCCAGCTTCGAAATGGTGGGATCTCCGATAATTATATATTCAAGGCCGGTAATTATAAGGGATGCCCTGTAGCTGCTTATTTGCGCCGTCTCCTTGACACGTATGTCAAAATCCACATAAGTGATATCATTAACGGGGATTGTATCAGCCTTTACATCATAGCGGTTTGTCAGAACAGGTTCGCTTATAATAAAGGGTGAGTCCGCCGGTGTAACTGTTATGGAGGCCTTCGGAGACTGTATATTGATATCCCTGGACCTTATGGGTATCCTTACATGCACTGTCTCTCCGGGAATTAAATCGGGTATATTGAGGTCTCCATCGACAACTATAGGTGCCTCAACCTCACTGCCTGTCAGGCTTGAAGCTCCGGCCCTGCTTCCATCGGCTGCAAGTCCTGTAAAAATAATTGTTAGTGCAACTAATGCGGCAAAGAATTTTTTAATCTTCATATATATTCCCTCTACTTCCTTATAATATCGTTACATCGCCTCTGTGTCAGGCTGTGCTGCTTCCTGGGTCTGGGAGTCATTATGCAACACCTCGATTTCCTCTATCCTGCCATCAAAAATATGTATTATGCGATCCGCATATTTCGTGAGCCTCTGGTCATGGGTTACCATGACAATGGTTTGATTATTTGTCCTGGCCATACTTACTATAAGCTCCATTACTTCTTTTGAGGTCTTTGAATCAAGGTTACCTGTCGGCTCATCGGCAAATACTATTTCAGGATTGCTTACAAAAGCTCTTGCAATACCGACTCTCTGCTGCTGACCGCCGCTCATTTCCTTGGGCTTATGCTTAAGTCTTGAACCCAGTCCTACTTTTATCAGCATTTCACGGGACATCTTTTTTCTTTTCCTTGGAGTAACATGCTTAAAAACCAGGGGAAGCTCAACATTTTCCAATGCTGTCATTGCATTCAGAAGGTTGTATGACTGGAACACAAAGCCAAGATTGTTTTGTCTGAACTTGGCCAGGTTCCTTTCATTCATCCTCCTGATGTCCTTACCCTTGATTAATATCTGCCCACCGGTAGCTTTCTCTATACCTGCCATGAGATTTAACAGTGTCGACTTTCCGGAACCGGATACACCGAAGATGCAGCAGAATTCACCCTTTTTTATGTTGAAGCTCACATCATCCACTGCAATTATCCGCTCACTGCCCATTTTGTATACCTTTTTCAGGTTTTTGACTTCTATAATATTACCGTTATTATTTTTCATACTACCATTATTCTTCATCTCACACCTTCCTGACAGCCGTTATAAGTTAAGCCTTACCTATTTAATAATAAACCATATTTGTTAAATATTGAATAAAAAATTCTTAAATATTCCTTACATTTTAATACTGATTGTATTAGCTAATTGCTTTTTGTATTATCCTGCTGCCCCGTTTTTTCCTCTGCGTCATCCTGTATTGCATCATTGCTCAGCTGCTGCTTGCGTTCCACCCTGTTATCAATAAAACGTACGAACACCAGCTTTATATATGCTCCCATAGGAACTGCCAGCAGCATCCCAAGGAAGCCTCCGATTGCGCTTCCGAATATGAGGGAAATAATAATTATAAGCGGATGGATTTTTATAGACTTGCTTAAAAGCTTCGGACCCATAAAATTGCCGTCAATTACCTGTATAATAACCAGAGCTATTATAGCTATAATCAGGGTCTTTATTTCACCGTTAATCAGACAGACTATAGCCGTACAAACATATGCCACAATTGGCCCCACATAGGGAATTAGATTGCCTATCCCGGCAAATATGCCTATAACAATGCCAAACTTAACTCCGATTATGGACAGAATAAGGCTAATCAGCAGCATCATCAGAAAGGCATCTGAAAGCTGTCCTCTAATATATCCGGAAAACACATAATCCAGATCATGAATAATATTCGTAACCCTTTTGTTGGTCCCGTCGGAAAAAAGGGCCCGGAATACCTTCCTTATGTATTCCATTATCATCTTACCGTCAATCAGGAAATAGAAACCTATGATGAAGCTGAATATGATGGTTGTCAGATACCCGGATATGTTGCTGATTGTATTTACCAGGCTTTCCGCCATTCCCTTCAGGGCTTTTACAATAAAGCTTGTAGCATCAGCAATATATTCCTGGAGCTCTTCCGACTGAATGTTCAGCTGATTAAGCTTTACGGTCAGCTTGCTTGTAAAATCATTAAGGCTTTCAATATATTCCTCAGCAAGCGAAGCCAGATCGTCAAAATCAGCCAGATGCAGCTGAGCGGTCACACTGAAGGCCAGCATTGAAATCAATCCGGCAATTGTAAAGAACAGCAAAACAACTGATATGATTGTAGCAAGAGTTCTGGGATGCTTAAGCTTACGAAATACCTTCCACTTCCTGAACCTTTTTTCAAAAAAGGCTACCACCGGATCCAGCAGGTATGCAAATGCAAAGCCTAATATAATGGGCTTAATTACCCTAAACAGCCAGTTGAGCTTCTCCATTACCTCGGACAAAATGACCGGAGCATTTTTTGCTACAAGACTCAGCGAATATATAATCACACATGTGATTATCACATAAAGGGAAATTTGCATGTACTTTTTGTTAAACCTGTCTCTCCACTTCATCTGTTATCCCTGTCTCCTTCCCTTATACTCCTAATAAAGTATGCCTATAAATATGCCTGTTATAAAGCCATTATACACTGTTTTAATAAAGGCAAGAAGTACTTTCTGATTTATTTTACTGCCCGAATAAGCTTAAGACGAACCTTCCCTGCTATCGAAGAGCCAAAATATATCCCTCTTTTAAGAGCATTATATATTCTTCTAATTCTTTGCAGCTCCTCTCTGCTTACAGGCTTCCGTCCAAATCTCGCTTTTCTTGCAATATCCATGAAGGCTTCATAATCATATTCATCGATATACGTGCAATGCTCCTTTACATAATCAAGGTTATCCTCAAGGCATTTTCCCCTCCCCGGTAAAAAGCCGCCGGCTTTTAGAAGCCTTTCAATGCTTTCATAAACCATCAGGACTCTGAAGTTTCGATTGTAAGGCACCCTGCTTCTTCTCCGCCTCATTATCCGAAGGCAGATCAAAGCAGTAAGCAGCAGGAAAAGAACTGCGGTTATGGCTATTATAAGCCATATCCATTGCCAGAAATTATCAGCCGCCTCCGTGTCTTCTTTTAAGGCGGGGCTTCCTCCCCCGGCGTCCTCATTCTCCGAGGGCTCCGGTGTAGGCTCAGGCTCTTCAACCTCAGGAGGCTGTGTAGGAAGAGCCTCCGGAGCAGGGGTCGGTTCCTGTTCGCCTGACATGATGGCCCTCTCCGAAGCATTTTCAATATCACATATAAAATCATTTGTCCCTTCAATGGCCGCCGAAGGCGTGAATTCAACAGGAAACCATCCAAAGCCATCTATATAAACTTCCGTCCAGGCATGTGCATTATAATCCTTTACAGATACCGTGACCTCATTATCAAAGGCCTTATATGCCCCTTGCCCTGAAAAGTATTCCACGCTTTGATCACTTAAAGAGCCTCCAAGCAGTATATCCGATGAAGTTATGGCATATCCTTCAACATACCTTGCAGGATAACCCATTGCCCTCAGCATCAGGACCCCTGCGGAGGCATAATGAGTACAATAGCCAACCTTGCTTTCATACAGAAAGTATTCGACAAAATCCTTGTCCTTGGGAAGCTTGCCCGGGGATAATGAATATTGGGTATTGCTATGCAGATAGTTTTTAATATATGAAATAGCCGTTTCCAGGGTATCTGCCTGTGATCCCAGGTTTTCCCGGTAAAAATCCTGCTTAAACCTTGTCATCCCATTTTCAGGCAGCCGGGTATAAGCTTCATAAACAAAATTTCTATATACCTTTTCATGGTCAATGTATGATTTTAAAGCCGGAATATATTGCCTTCCCGTATTATAATCGAGAGCATCCTCATCAACTGTAATGCCATAGTAGTAATTAAATTCATACTTGTCCTTCTTGATATCAGGCGCGGCATATAAATCATACATGTAATCCACCTCATCAGATGAGGCAAAGTCGGTTAAATAGGGAGAATAAATAAAACCCTTATTTGCATTCTTATATGATATGACTATACGACCCTTATAGAAATCCATGCCGCCTGTCATAGCCAGACTTTCATAACCCAGTTGATTCTTTAGCTCAGCTATTCCCTCCATGAACATAATACTTAAGTTCACAGGCTGAATTTCATCATTTATTCTGGCGCGCATAGCCTCATAGCTCTGAATCATTGGTCTTGTATGCTTTTCCCAGCTATCATGCGCGTATTCGCTTCCCACATATCCCCTTAAGAATATCCCATCCGTTATTGAACTAATGGGGACCTTCACCACCAGGTGTTCATCCCCGTCGTATTTTACCTCATTGAATCTTCCGAGCTTTCCTGCACTTAGTCCGCCCTTTCCTGTATCACGGGAGGTATTAAAAATCTTTACCTCCTTCAATTTATCCGAAACGTCCTCCAGGCTGAAGCTGTAAAAGAAATCCTGAATTTCATTCTTGGTATTGGTTATTGCATCAATTTCCAGGTACAAATCCTTAGGTACGAATACCTTCGACAGGATGAACAATATAATTCCCGCAATGCATAAGGTAATGCCGGTCCTGCTGTATATCCTCAACAGCATGAAATTACCGTCCTTTTGTGTTCCCCGCTGCCTTATCTCATTTGATCTTGACATATACAGCATGATGAGTATTACGATGATAAGCAAGCCCTCACGAGGCGTCTCTCCAAGGGCAAAGCTCCCCGCAATTGGTATGGTCAGTATGGTGTAGCTCAGGCCGGTTAGAATATTTCTTACCATAGAAGCCGAAAGCAAGGCTGTAATAATGATTATCACCAGGGCAAAAAGCAAGGTGAGGTCTTCCCTCTCGGCAGCATACTGAGCTTTATATCTGAATGCTTTAAAATTATAATAAGAGCTTGCCTTTTTAATTATATAGTTTTCCAGTATATATATCGCATTCACTAAACGGGGATAGGTTCTTATGATCACAAACAGATATACTAAAGCACAGACCGCAAGCTTTATAATGTCATATTTAGGAAAAAGTAAAAGAAAAAAGAACAGGGCGCCGGATAATAAGGCCGCCAGCGCTGTATGGGAAGGCTTTACAGGCAGGGCAAGGCAATCCATTAAAACCAGAACGGAGCATATACTGCCCAGGAATATGGCAAGCAACTGAATTGCCCTTATTGATACGGGCAATCCATCCTGTCTGTCATCGGATAAATATATCCTGCTGTCAATTCTAATACCGTCTCTGATTTTCCGGCTCATTCAATCACCACCATTTCTAGCCGAGTTTTTGTAATTCAATGCTGCTGCTAACACTGTGCATATCTATAGCCGACAATCCAATCCCCATTTCGGAAATCATTTTCATAATTTCATTGTCCAGTGCAAATCTTATTCTCTGTCCCTCCAATATGTCTGCTACGGTCCTTGTATCCTCACTTACATATATGATCTGTCTTAGATTGGCTCTTATCATTGCAAGAGAATTAAGCTGCGCTTCGGATATTCCTCCTGTTACATAGAATAAATCGGTATATATGTCATTGGGATGCTCGGCAAGATAAGCGGTCATAACGTCGATACCTTCGGTGTAGGGTATGGAGTTCATTATGCCATCCACCGCCTCATAAAGATCCCTTTCATTAACCACCCTTATTCTGCGGCAGCATTCCGAGCCCGCATCATACCACGAAAAATAATGGATATGTCCTTTTAGCATAAAGGAATATGACAGAGACAGCGAGGATTCCAGCAAGGCATCCATATATGTCAGAAGGTCGGTATCGGGGTTTGCAAATAAATTGGCAAATACAAGTATGGAGCAGTTTAAAGGCTCGCTGAAATCCTTAATCATCAGCATATCCTGCTTCCTGCTAAGCTTCCAGTGTATCCTCTGCTGCCTGTCACCCTCCCTGTATTCACGTATTGCAAATACCTCCGAGGGATCGTCTCCGCTTTTTACCGGTGAATAATAATCGCTCTCAACCTGCATTTTTTGTCCGCTGTCCAGGAAATCGGTATTCAGCTCATGCAAATCAGGCAGTACGGCTATACGTAATTCATCCTTATGCCTTCTGCCTAATGAAAAAATCTTCATGTAATCATATACAACGATTTTATCCAGTGATATGACCAGATTGCCTACGTGCTCCGATTGAATGCAGCAGGTAATTACAGCTTCGGATTTTCGATCTATGCAGGCATTGAAATCCTTTTTATTTTTTTTCCCGGAATATGAATTGCTATAGGATATATGAATTGTTACCTGGGCTATCGGGAATATGGAGGTGTTGCGAAGCCTGATGGTTATGGGTATTTTTTCCCCCTTATGTGAAACATGTACCGAGGATATGATATCTGCCCTGACATGGCCGTAAGTGTAGCTGAGCAGGCCAAATAAAAGCAGCGGCATAAGGAGCGCTGTCAGAAAAATCATACCCATATGGTATTCATTATATAATATTGACAGTATTCCTGTTGCCGCAAGCAGCAGCAGATACTTGAGCTTATTTGTTATCATGACCTTCCTCCGCCGGTGCCTCTGATAAGAATTATTTAAACAGAATTATGATGTTGGGTATTATACTATTTGACCAAACGTAAATTACAATATTATAAGCTGAAAATATATCATTCAACATAATGTCTTTAGGCATAAGTCATTTAATATTATAGTTTACACTTTGTTCCTTTTTCGATATAATCCTCGGAGGGCGTACAATGCGCAGAATATCATCTAAAAGGTTGTCCACCGTTACATTGTTTACCCTGGCCTTAGGCTTAAGAATTATCCTGTGGGCAGTTACGTCCTTGAATATATACTGGACATCGTTGGGTATAACATAATCACGGCCGCTTAAAAATGCCGTGGCTTTAACCATATTCATCATTGCAAGAGAACCCCTGGGGCTGACTCCGAGCTCTATAAGGGGATTCTCCCTGGTTTGCTGAACCAGCAAAGTGATATATTCGTATATGGAGTCATGTATGAATACCTGCTCCACCATGGATTGCATTAAGGAAATATCATCCTTTTCAACCACCTGCTCTACCCTGTCAAGGGGATTGGTGTTCTGTCTCCCCTTAAGAATTCCTATCTCACTCTTCATATCGGGGTATCCCATATTAAGCCTTACCATGAAACGGTCCAGCTGGGATTCCGGCAGCATCTGCGTTCCTACGGAGCCAATGGGATTCTGAGTTGCAATAACCACAAAGGGTCTGGGAACATCTCTTGTAACACTGTCAACCGTCACCTTCCCCTCCTCCATGACCTCCAGCAGGGCTGATTGGGTCTTCGATGAAGTACGGTTAATCTCATCCGCAAGGAACAGGTTGCACATAATTGCCCCCGGCTTATATTGACTGCTCTCTCCATCCCTGCTGAGCATGTGGAAGCCCACCACATCCGTAGGAAGTACGTCCGGTGTGAACTGAAGCCGATGGTAATCCAATGCCATTGCCCGTGAAAAGGCCAGAGCCAGAGTTGTCTTGCCCACTCCGGGATAGTCCTCCAGCAGTATATGACCCTTTGCAAGTATGGCAGTCAGCACCTTGCCGATGGTAACACGTTTTCCTATTACCACTTTATTTACTTCATCCATAATTTGAATAGCCTTTGCATGATACATATCTGTTCTCTCCTGTCATTCAAATTCTGCTCATGCCCCCTGCCCTGCTTCCAGACAACCTGCACATATTTCAGGGTTATGCATAATAAACTGCCTCACATGCCAAACTGAAAATAACTATAGTCCGGCATGTACAAGTGCTATCTCTCGTATATTGCAGTATATCATATCAGGGATTTTATGTCAAAGCATCTTATAGTGCTTTCCTATTGACTTATATCCAGAAAAGTATAAAATAAACATCATGAGAATACCATGGAGGTAGCATATAGTGAATATATCTAAAAAAGTATTAAAAGGAACAGAAAACAAAAAGAAATCAAAGAAAGCCATAAGCCCTAAGGTATGGATAGTAACATCCATTATTCTTGCAGTCGTTCTGATAGCTGCCATTTTATTTGACAGTCTATATGAAAAAACTCTCATAACTATAAATGGTGACAAGTACCGTTTGAATGATTTGAGATACTATTTTTACACAGTAGAATCAAGATATGATGCCATTGACCAGATTTATGGCGGCCAATACTGGGACATGGCCTATAATGAGTCCGGTACTGTTACGACAAGATCCGTTGCTATGGAAGAGGTTATTAATACGATAATCGGCAATGAAATTCTATACAGGGAAGCAATAGCCAAGGGATATGCCCTGACCTCGGAGGAGTCGGATACAATATCGGATGATGTTATTAGCTTTTTATATGAAGGAAATGTGCCTGAGGAAGTTATAGATAAAAACGGTTTTACCGGTGATTATCTGACGGAGATCTTTACAAAGCTGCAGCTTGCAAAGCGCTGCAAGGAGGATGTGATTGAAGGTCTTCCGGTGGATGACGAAGCAATCAAGGCTGAATACAAATATGAGGATTACAGGCAATATGATATAGAATACCTGTATATTTCCACTCAAACCACTGATGATGAGGGCAATAAGGTATCTGTGGACGAGACTGCAAAGAAGGCGGCATATGATAAAATAAGCGCAAAATACCAGGAAGCCCTCACAGCAGAGGACTGGTCGCAGCTTATCCCTGAAGATGAGAAGGAGCTTACCTACAAAAAGGACGACTTCATTGCCAGGGATGCTGCCACAACTGATGAATACGGCTTGTCCGCCGATTTAAAGGCTATGATTATCACTATGGACAATGATGATGTCAGCGATATATTCGAGGATGAAAAGGGTTATTACCTAGTCAGGATGATCAATAATAATTCGTCGGAAAGCTATGACAGCACTATAGAAAATGCCATAAAAACTGCGGAGGAGGAAGCCTTCACGGCTGAATTCCAGGAGAATATCCTTCCCAAGTATGATTATGACATTAAGGAACGCAATCTTCGTAACCTCAGGATGGGCAGCATTACCCTTGCTGATTAATTTTTCCATATTTTTGAATAATATTTTCCTTTCATGCCATACTATTATAAGGTAATTACGAAGCTCAATATCTGCGTATATTGTGATGCAGGTACATCTATCCGGAAGCTTCGCAATTACTTATGATAGTGTTAGAGTGTTTTGCAAGGATGAAAGGAGATACCCATGGCAAAAAACAAGCATAACAATTACAGGAACAACGCCAAGAATTCCGGTAAGAATTCTAACAAAGGCCAGATGAAAAATACTGTCAAGGACAGTCATGCCCAGGTTCCGGATAATTCACCCGGAAGAAGTGGTCCAGGCGGGGAATAACAATGTATTAATAAGTTAACTTAAAGCTGCCATAAACCACACGCTCCGGCACGGGCACTATCCAGGAAGCCCGGTGCTGAGGATACGGTTTATAGGCAGCTTTTAACTGTATCAGACAGCAATTTAAAAGCCGGATAAATTCCATTATATCTTTATCGAAAGGATCTGGTTAATAGTGAAAATAATAATAATCGGCTGCGGGAAGGTAGGAGCAACGCTGGCCGAACAGCTTAATCAGGAAGGTCACGACATAGTAGTTATAGATAACAAATCTCCTGCCGTAAATGCAATTACCGACACCATTGATGTAATGGGCATTACAGGCAACGGGGCAAGCAACCGGATTCAGCTTGAAGCAGGTGTGGACAAGGCGGATTTACTGATTGCCGTAACTAATTCGGATGAGCTCAATCTTCTATGCTGCCTTATCGCAGGAAAAGCAAGCAAATGCCATACCATAGCAAGAGTACGCAACCCTCAGTATAATGAAGAAATAGCATTTATCAGGGAAGAGCTCGACTTGTCAATGACCATTAACCCCGAGCTTGAAGCCGCCGATGAAATAAGCCGTCTGATTCGACTGCCCTCTGCAATTAAGATCGATGTATTCGCAAAGGGAAAGGTTGAGCTTCTTAAGCTTGAAATACCTGCGGATTCCGTTCTGGATAATATGAAGATATTTAATATGAATTCACAGCTTCATAGCAAGGTGCTGGTTTGTACGGTAGAACGAAAGGACGAGGTATTCATTCCCTCGGGCAGCTTTACACTCAAGGCAGGCGACAGAATCTCAATCGTGGCTGCTCCCAAGAATGCCTATGAGTTTTTCTCTAAGATAGGTATTAACACAGGTCATATAAAAAATGTAATGCTTGCGGGCGGTGGTACTATAGCCGTATATCTGGCTAAAAAACTGCTTGCTTATGATATCAATGTAAAAATAATCGAACAGAACCGTCAGCGCTGCGAGGAGCTGAGCGATCTGCTGCCCGAGGCCATGATTATCAATGCAAATGCCTCGGATAATAATGTACTTATTGAGGAAGGCCTTGCGGATATGGACGCTTTTGCATCCTTAACAAACCTGGACGAGGAAAATATACTTCTGTCCCTGTATGCCCGCAAGAAAACCAACGCTAAGATATTCACCAAGATAACACACCTTACCTATGATGATATATTAAATGAAATGAACCTTGGGACAATCGTAAATCCTAAGTTAATCACTACTGACAGAATAATTCAGCATGCACGGGCCATGCAGAACTCCATGGGAAGCAATGTAGAGACCCTGTATAAAATCGTCGGCAATAAGGTGGAGGCTCTGGAGTTCTATGTAAGAAGCAATGCCAGGCTTACCGGCATCCCTCTGGAAA
Organism: Lachnoclostridium sp. UBA1434; assembly: GCA_002329645.1. Taxonomy (GTDB): domain Bacteria; phylum Bacillota; class Clostridia; order Lachnospirales; family Lachnospiraceae; genus Mobilitalea. The sequence goes on from DCTS01000098.1 coordinate 27,668, forward strand.
AGCTTGCGCTTAAGAAAAATCTTCTTGTAAGCTGCATTAACAGAGAGGGTAAGATAATATTCCCCAACGGCCAGGACAGCATACAGATTGGCGATAGCGTAATTATAGTAACTACCGAAAAGGGTCTTGATGACATTAATGATATACTTCAATAGATTATCCGAGTAAGGGAGCTCTTATGAATAAATCATTTATACTACATATCCTGGGTTGGATATTAAATGTTGAGGCTGCCTTCATGCTGCTGCCTCTGATAGTAGCATTAATATATAAGGAACACAGCGGTATATACTTTCTTGCTGCAATAGGCGTCTGCCTTGTATTCGGCATCCCCCTGTCACTCAGGAAGCCAAAGAATACGGTATTCTTTGCCAAGGAGGGCTTTATATCGGTTGCACTCGGATGGATAATGCTAAGTATTATCGGTGCACTTCCGTTTTTCCTAAGCAGGGAGATACCTGATTATGCTGATGCATTATTCGAAGTAATATCCGGAATATCAACAACCGGAGCAAGTATATTAACTGATGTTGAAGCTTTATCCCATTGCATGATTTTCTGGAGAAGCTTCACCCACTGGATAGGCGGAATGGGTGTGCTGGTGTTCATCCTGGCAATCCTTCCAATGGCAGGCGGTGAAACAATCCATATTATGAGGGCTGAAAGCCCCGGTCCCTCTGTCGGCAAGCTGGTGCCTAAGATGAGGACTACTGCGACTCTGTTATATTCCATATATCTCGGGATGACCGTTCTTCAGATAATATTATTGCTTATCGGCAGAATGCCGCTGTTTGATGCACTTACAATAACCTTCGGCACCGCAGGCACAGGGGGTTTTTCAATTAAGAATTCCGGCATGGCTGATTATACCAGGTACCAGCAAAGCGTGGTGACAATCTTCATGCTGCTGTTCGGAGTGAATTTTAATGTGTATTTTCTTATGCTTTTAAGAAGGTTCAGGGAGGCTATAAGAAGTGAGGAATTGAAGGTATATTTAATAATAGCTTTTTCCTCCATGGTATTGATTGCTTTAAATGTGGGAGGCTTCAAGGGTTTTTTCAGCACATTCCATCATTCTGCATTTCAGGTTGCCTCTATAATGACAACTACCGGATATGCAACCCTGGATTTTAATACATGGCCAACCTTTTCGAAGGCCGTTCTTATAATGCTTATGTTCATAGGAGCCAGCGCCGGCAGTACCGGCGGCGGAATCAAGGTATCCCGGATTGTAATTCTTTTTAAGACCATAACAAAGGAGCTGTCCTTCCTTATTCATAAAAGAAGCGTTAAGGTGCTGAAGCTGGAGGGTAAAAGGATTGAGCATGAGACCCTGCGGTCCGTTAATGTTTATTTAATATCCTATATTTTAATATTTACCGTATCGGTTATTATAATCAGCCTTGACAATTATGATTTTGCCTCAAGCTTTACCGCCGTCTCGGCTACCTTAAACAATATAGGGCCTGGAATTGGAGTGGTAGGGCCTATGGGCAATTACTCAGGCTTTTCATATCTTTCAAAATTTGTAATGATGTTTGATATGCTTGCGGGACGACTTGAAATATTCCCTATGCTTCTTCTTATCTCACCATCAACCTGGAAAAAATAGCAATTGAGTAAGCTTTTACTCGATTTTTGTGCATTATTTATAATAAATTTGTACTATACCTTTTTAATTTTATATGGTAATATATACATGTTTAGTAATATTATCTCAAGTAAGGAGGCATTTTTAATGAAAAAGAAGGTTTTAGCAGGATTTGCAGCATTAGTACTTGTATTGGTCATGGTAACCTCCATGGCATATGCTGCCCCGGTGGTTGTATATGACAATGCAGGTACGGTAAACTGGGGACAGAACGGCGGTGTTGATGGCGATCTTTATATTAAGCTTGAAGAAGCCGCAGACTTTGATATGGCTCTTGTTGATGACATCGCTACAATTGAAGTCGTTGTTGACAGTGATACCTATTTCAAGCCCCAGTACTGCGTAAACACCCAGTCAAATAACTGGGATCAAAAAGAGGTAGAACATGCTGAAGGCGGTCATTTCGTTGATGTCCTTGATGTAGCAGGAAAATATTCTNNTGGTGTTTTTTTCTTTTATAATGAGGCTCTGCGTCAATAGTTGGGGTGAGATTCGCTGGATCTCACCTCTTATCTATGTTTGGAGCCATTTTAATGTTTGGTGTCTATAATCCCTGTTTTTGGGCATGCGAAATAAGCCTCTCATACACCGACCATTATTCATTATATAGAGCAATGTATTATCCTGGTTCGAAATCTCTTAAAGTTCTTAATTCCATAGGATATTCTCTTAAGTACCTTGATCTTATTGTTATAACCTTCTGTTGGACCGTTCGTGTACCCATATTTGAAAGCGTTTAAAATACCTTCCGACCAGTTCCTGTATGTATTAGCACAACTTACGAATTCAGGAATACCTGATTTCTCTGCAGCCTTTACCCATTCCCAGAAGGCAGAGCGCTGGTATGAATACTTGTTGCTTTGGCAAATTTCATAGAACCATTCTTTTAGGTGATGTGCAGCTCTTAAATCATCATTATATAGCAACATCAGATCACATGCCTTTTTATTCTCATCCTTTAGCTTTTGATATCGGGTGAGGATTAACCTTCGGCTCCGCTTATAGTATTTCCTTAGATCGGCCGGCATTCTCTTCTGTAAACGCTTCCTTACGTTCTCAATCGCCCAGGTGACATATCTGATGAAATGATACTTATCAATAATGATTGTTGCATTTGGAAAATAGGCCTTGGCCAGATCCACATAAGGCTGCCACATATCACAGACAAAGAACTTTACCCGGTTCCTTTCCGCTCTGTTTGTTTCCTTGAAATAAGAGGATAGGTGAGCCTGATTTCTGTCAGGAAGGATGTCAAGGAGCCGGTGCTTTTTTGGGTCCACCAGAATGCATTGGTATTTTCCTGTATCTGCATTGCCTTTGAACTCGTCAATCCCTATGCACTCTGGGATGGAAGGGGCTGAATAACTAATGGTATCAAGCAGTCTGGTTACGGTGCTTGCCGAGACATCAACTTCTTCAGCTACGGACTTAATGCTTCTGGACTTCCTTAGGAGTGCGATTATCTTATAAGATAACCTTAAAGTCTGGCGCCGGTAAGAGGGAAGAAAACTGTACTTTTCTAAGAAACGTTTTCCGCATGAGCAGACATACCGTCTTTTCCTAAGGATCAGATATGTATACTTCATCTGCATAGGCAGATCTTTGATTATCTGCGTCCTATAGTCATGAATACGACTTGTCTGGCGACCGCAACAAGGGCAAATCTGAGGTGAAGGAGCTGTTTCAATGAAAAATTTCACATAATTATCAGCATGAATCACCTTTTTTAAAATAACATCTTCTAAACCGAGAAGATTCTTGGTACAATTAGAGTGCATCTATAATATCCCTCCCGTTAAATGTATACTTTGGTTGGTGTTCGTTTAGAGTGAGGCTATTATAGATGTATTTTAGTACAAAAATAAAATGTTGGAAATGTGTTTTCACACACCCCAACATTTATTATAGAACCAATAATGATGTTATCTTATTTCGGAGGTAACACCGCATGCTAGACGACATCAAAGACACTATTGCATTCTTAGCAAAGGAGGATATTTCATTGTTTAACAAAGCAGAATTAGCTCGCCGCTATGACTGCGATCCACGAACCATTGACAGATATTTAAAAATTCAGTCTGGCGAACTGATTCCAAAGCAAAGTTCACGCGTTTATTATTCCAAACTGGATGATTATAAGGCTACTATAATCAATAAAGTTGATATCTACGGCTGCACAGCGATGGCAGTATATAAATTTATCCGCAAACGAGGCTATTCAGGCAAATACAGTATTGTCGCTGATTTCGTTAAACATCATAAGGATACCGAGACCAAGAAAGCAACAATACGATTTGAAACCAATCCGGGACTGCAGGCTCAGGTTGACTGGAAGGAAGACATGACATTAGTTAACCGGATAGGTCAGGCGTATAAAGTAAATATCTTTCTTATGGTAATGGGCTTCTCCCGAAAGAAGTTTATTATGATTACTTCTGACAGAAGCCAGGAAACCCTGTTTCAATGTATGATAGAGGCCTTCAAGTTTTATGGCGGACTTCCCCATGAAATCCTATTTGACAACATGAAGACGGTTGTTAATCATGCTAAGAGCTCTTTTGCACAAACCGTCTTTAACGACCGCTTTGAGCCATTTGCAAAGGATATGGGGTTCATCCCTGTAGCCTGCCGGCCATACAGACCTCAGACGAAAGGTAAAGCGGAGGCTTTGGCTAAGCTTATGAATCGCCTAAAGGCTTATAATGAAGAATTCGATACCTGGGATGACCTGATAGCTATCTCAAACGAGTTCTTGGCAGACATTAATCAGGAGATATCTCAGGGATGTGATGATATACCTGATGAACTCTTTAAAAAAGAAAAAGAGTATCTTCTGCCTCTTCCTCATATGGAACTGTTAAATAGTTATATCTCCCGCCAAGAAGAAAAAACATATCCCGTTAACAGAGAATCCATGATTAAGTATGAAGGCCGAAAATACTCTGTGCCTACGCGTTACATAGGCGAAAGAATGACCGTTACCAAAGAAGATAACGATACTCTCAGCATTTATTATAACAAGCAACTTGTAGTGTGTCACGCAGTAACTAATCGGAAATATAACTATACTGTGGACACTGCCTGCGACATCCTTAGAAGTGATGCCATGAAGGGCCGCTCTGATGCTGAGATTCTCGACTTTGTTAAAAACAATCTGTTAAACATGGACAGATGCATAGGAGGGCTATAATTATGTATGCAAATCTTATTAACAACTTAGATGAACTGGGTTTTACGGATGTAGAGCCCTATATGTCAGATTATCTTTCAAAGGTATCAAAGGAAGGTATAAGCGTCCAGGATGCTTTGATAAATATCACTGACAGAGAAATAAAACTTCGAAATAAACGAGCCGCACAGATACAGGTAAGTGTGTCGCACTTTCCATATGTCAAAACCCTTGATGATTATGACTATACTTATCAGCCCTCTGTAAACAAGGCTGAAATAAAGGATCTGGCAACACTAAGATTCCTGGAACATGCGGAAAACATTCTGTTCTTTGGAACCCCGGGAACAGGAAAAACTCATCTTGCTACTGCCTTAGGCATTGAGGCAGCGCAGCATAGAAACATAACTTACTTCATTACATGCCACGACCTTATTCAGACTCTTAGGAAGGCTTATGATGAGAATCGCCTTGAAGCCAGGCTTAAACACTTTGCAAAGTATAAGCTTCTCATTATCGATGAAATAGGATATCTTCCTATCGATAAAACCGGAGCGAACCTTTTCTTTCAGCTCATAGCCAAAAGGTATGAACATACATCAACTATCATTACAACAAATCAACCGTTCAGTAAATGGGGTGAGGTATTTTCTGATGCAATGCTGGCCAATGCCATTCTTGACAGACTATTGCACCATGCCCATGTAATAAAAATGGTTGGCCCATCATATAGAACAAAGGATTACTATGAACTGCTTGATGGGGATGAGCAGAAAGCCGGTCGGTGAAAAACTACATTTTCATGTCGGAATAAAAACGCATTTTGATGTTGACATTTACA
>DCTS01000087.1 GCA_002329645.1 Lachnoclostridium sp. UBA1434
ACATGGTTTATATAGCCTGTTGAGCTGTTGCCGTAGAATACCAGGTCGCCCGGCTTAAGCTGGGACTTGGATATCTTGGTGCCTCCCCTTGCCTGATCCCTTGATACACGTGCAATTGAATATCCGAAATTCTTATAAACCTGCTGTGTAAAGCCTGAGCAGTCAACGCCCTTGCCAAGGGTTGCGCCGCCCCATACATATCTGTAGCCAAGATATTTCTTAGCAAAATTAACAAGGTTTACTCTCTTGGAGGATACGCCTGAGCCGTATTCAAGCTCTTCAATGCTGTTGGCCTTCTTAAGCTCGTAAGACAATGTGACATATTCCTTGGCTACGAAGCCAACAGTTCCGTCCTCACTGTCATCACTGTCAAGACTGACCTTGACCCACTTGCTGTAATTATCCTCATAATTGATTACCAGGGGATCAAGTACTATCAGCTCTTCACCCCGTGCCACCACGTCGAGTATTTTGGTATCATTGCTGGTTGAGGGGTATTCTCTGACCCTTAAGCCGTCACAGGTGACTGTAGCTATGCGGGTCGCTATCTCGTAAGCCATCCTCTTGGCTGCTTCGCCGGTTATAAGATATTCGCTCTTGACATAACCGGTGCATTTTCCGGAGGTGACCTTCGTCCAGCCGTCCTTGTCAGGCTCAAGTATCGTACAGCCGGCATGCCTTGGAAGCTTTCCGAGTATCTTGCCGCTTTCGCTGGGCTTTTGACGGATTAACAAATTGGTTTCGACATTTGCTATACCGATATCATTAAAGCCCGGAACAGGGATATCTTCTTCTGACAAGCTGGATATAATATCATTAATTGCTTCCTGAGAAGCGCTGCTTATTTCTTTGTCATATGTAAAACCTGCTATACCTTCTTCAACAGAAGCCAAGGCTACTGTTACATCCGATAACAATATTACTGCTCCTGCTATGAAGCCCAGGGAATACTTCAGGAACCTTTTATGCATTATTACGTCCCTCTCATTCTCAAGTTTACTAACATGTCTAATATTTCAAATATGCAATATTTTCAAAATTGAATTAAATATTACATAAATATTAAATATGTTACGCATGTATTATAGCAAACCCCGGCATTCATGTCAACTGTATGTCAAAAATTTTTTAAATTTTAGTCAGATTGTATAAATAATGCCAAAAACGAACTACCGGAAGCTTTTTAAGCCGAATCCGGTAGTCTTACATTTAATATATTATTAAATAATAATGCATATGAGGCCGCCGTTGCTGTCATTAATTATCTTCTGCATTGTTTCCTGAAGCTTTATCTGGCTTTCGTCCGTCAGCTTATTCATTTTATTGCTGATACCCTCATCCACAAGCTGACGAATGGATTTGCCGAAAATATTAGTCTCCCAGATACCCTCGGTGTTTTCCCTGGCATTCTCGTTGATGTAGTTCATTAAATCCCTTGCCTGCTCTTCCGTACCTACCACCGGTGCAACCTCGGTCATTATGTCTGCCTTTATCAGGTGTATTGAAGGAGCGCTTGCCTTGATTTTTACTCCGAACTTGCTGCCATGCTTCATAATCTCCGGCTCATCGATGCGAATCTCTTCCTTCATGGGTGATACAATGCCGTAGCCCTTGCCCTTTACCTGATCGATTGCATAGGCAACCTTCTCAAATTCCTCTTTTTTTGCAGCCAGCTCCTTCAGCGTGGATATAAGCTGGTATTCGCCTGTGATGGGCACTCCGATCAGGTCACTCAGTATCTTGTAATAATGCATATCGTCAAATTCAACATCCTCGTCGATGCATCCTGTCTGCATATCCACGTTGTCTACCTTGAAGCGCTTCACATACTGGCTTTCGGTTTCAAAATTGGAGGCCTTGGCATCCTTTACTCTTGAGATGTTATTGAATATATCCTTTACCGTGGCAATCAGGTCGGCCTTAAGCCAATGCTGCGCCGGAAGCATCTCAGCCCATTTTGGCATATGGAAATTCAGCTCAGTGACAGGGAAAACGGATAATATGTTTTCCATTATTTTATGTATGTCGTCCTTTTTAAGCTGCTCGCAATTTACCGGCATGACTGTTACGTCATAACGGTTCTCAATGTCCTCTGCTATCTTGATTGTATCATTCGAATACGGCTTGATGGTGTTCAGAAGTACTATAAAGGGCTTCCCAAGCTTTTTCAGCTCCTCGATGGTGCGTTCCTCCGGAAGCATGTAGTTAGCCCGCGGAATCTCCCCGAAGCTTCCGTCCGTTGTGATTACAATGCCGATGGTGGAGTGGTCATTTATAACCTTTTTGGTGCCTATCTCGGCAGCCTGGGTAAAGGGGATTTCATAATCAAACCAGGGTGTCCTCACCATCCTGTCATGCTGATCCTCGATATGTCCGGAAGCACCTTCCACCATATATCCGACGCAGTCGATCAGACGTATCTTGACGGCGGTTTCATCATTCAGCGCAATTTCCGCAGCCTCCTTGGGAATGAACTTCGGTTCGGTGGTCATTATAGTCCTGCCCGCCCCGGCCTGCGGCAGCTCATCCACAGCCCTTTCCCTGCTATGGACATCTTCAATATTGGGTATTACCAAAAGATCCATGAATCTCTTGATAAAGGTAGACTTTCCTGTTCTTACCGGCCCTACCACGCCTATGTATATTTCACCGCCTGTCCTAGCCTGGATATCATTATAAACATCAAACTGCCCCAACATATGCCAACCTCCTTATAATTATAGTTAAAGATATGCAGGGCAGTCTCATTCTATGATATTTACGTTTATGCATCTATATATTTGCACATGCATATATGAACATGGGGCCATTGCAGATATGATAATAGGAAAGGACAACCACTCCCTCACACACAGATTGTAAGACATCTTACTGGTTTTGTATGCCTTTATCGAACAATGATG
>DCTS01000064.1 GCA_002329645.1 Lachnoclostridium sp. UBA1434
TGGGGACTTTATTGTCTACTACACGGATAAAAAATACAGTGACGATTATGAGGGAAGATTATTCTAATGCATTAAAAGCACATAATACTTAACAAAACAGCAGCGGAGCCGGAGCGTGCCCAAGTTTGGCGATAGAAACAGCCATGCAAAGAGGTGCGCGTTTTTTTACCGGGATATTATTTTTGTGTTTCATATTATGGCATATTGTGCTATAATACTTAATTGACGAGTAAAACCAAACTGTAAAACTAAAATTATGTAAGAATTCTAGTTTTACAGTTTTGATCGAAAATTAAGGAGGACGTATTACATGGCAAGAAAAATGAAAACAATGGATGGAAATACCGCTGCTGCTCATGTCTCGTACGCTTTCACAGAGGTTGCGGCAATCTATCCTATAACGCCAAGCTCGGTTATGGCCGAAGTGACCGACAAATGGTCAGCCGAAGGCAGAAAGAATATTTTTGGGCAGGAGGTAAAGGTGGTTGAGATGCAGTCCGAAGCAGGCGCTGCCGGAACTGTACACGGATCTCTTGCCGCTGGTGCATTAACTACGACTTTTACGGCATCCCAAGGGCTATTATTAATGATACCCAATCTATATAAAATTGCCGGCGAATTGCTTCCGGGAGTAATCAATGTATCTGCCCGTGCCGTTGCAAGCCATGCATTATCAATATTCGGAGATCATTCCGACATATATGCATGCCGTCAGACTGGCGTTGCAATGCTTTGCAGCACCAATCCCCAGGAGGTCATGGATCTAGGTGCGGTTGCGCATCTTTCTGCAATTAAGGGCAGGGTTCCGCTCCTGCATTTCTTCGACGGTTTCAGAACATCCCATGAGATTCAGAAGATTGAGACCTGGGATTATGATGACCTTAAAGACATGGTCGATATGGATGCACTGGATAACTTCCGCAAGAATTCATTAAGCCCTGAGCATCCCGTATTGAGAGGCTCGGCTCAGAATCCCGATGTATTCTTCCAGGCAAGAGAAGCCTGCAATAAGTATTATGAAGCTGTTCCGGGTATCGTAGAGCAGTACATGAATATGATAAATGACAAGATCGGAACAAAATATAAGCTGTTTAATTACTATGGAGCACGCGATGCCGAACAGATTATAATAGCAATGGGTTCCGTCAACGATACTATAGAAGAAACAATAGATTACCTGAATGCAAACGGAGGCAAATACGGACTTGTAAAGGTACGTCTGTACCGTCCGTTCAGCGCCAAGCATCTGTTGAAAGCTATACCGAAAACAGTTAAAAAGATTACCGTTCTTGACAGGACTAAGGAGCCGGGCGCTCTCGGAGAGCCTCTGTATCTTGACGTAGTAACTGCATTAAAGGGTACTGCTTTTGCTGATGTTCCTGTATTTAACGGCCGCTATGGTCTTGGCTCAAAGGATACTACTCCTGCACAGATTATGGCTGTATTCAATAATACGAAGAAGAAGACATTTACCATAGGTATTAAGGATGATGTCACCAATCTGTCCCTTGACATTAAGGATAGCCCGAATACTACTCCTAAAGGAACCATAAGCTGCAAGTTCTGGGGTCTGGGTGCGGACGGAACTGTCGGAGCCAATAAGAACTCAATCAAGATTATCGGCGATCATACGGACATGTATGTTCAGGCATATTTTGATTATGACTCCAAAAAGAGCGGCGGAGTTACAATGTCCCACTTAAGATTTGGCAAGAAGCCTATTAAGTCTACATATTTAATTCATAAGGCTAACTTCGTGGCTTGCCATAACCCTTCATACGTAAGGAAATACAACATGGTTCAGGAGCTTGAGGATGGCGGTTCATTCCTGTTAAACTGCAGCTGGAATATGGATGAGATTGAAGAGCATCTTCCCGGCCAGATGAAACGCTATATGGCGGAGCACAATATTAAGTTCTATGTAATAGACGGTATCAGCATCGGCAAGGAGATTGGCCTTGGCGGACGTATCAATACAATCCTGCAGGCTGCATTCTTCAAGCTTGCCAATATCATTCCGGTGGATAAGGCTGTTAAATACATGAAGGATGCTGCAACCGCAACCTATGGCAAGAAGGGTGATGCGGTAGTTGCCATGAACCATGCAGCAATCGACCGCGGTATAACCGATGTAAAGGAGATTAAGGTTCCCGTACAATGGAAGAAATGCAAGGATGAAGTCCTTCAGGAGAAGGTTTCCCATGGCAGGAAGGAAGCAGTTGATTTTGTTAATAATGTGCTTACCCCTGTAAATGCTCAGATAGGCAATGAACTTCCCGTATCTGCTTTTGTGGATGCAGCAGACGGAACGCTTCCTCAGGGAACAGCAGCATATGAGAAACGCGGCATTGCAGTAGATGTTCCTCAGTGGAATCCTGAAAACTGCATACAGTGTAACTTCTGCTCCTATGTATGTCCTCATGCTGTTATACGTCCTGTAGCCATGACGGCTGATGAAGCTGCCAAGGCTCCGGAAGGCATGAAGAAGACTGCGATGACAGGAATACCCGGAATGGAATTTGCCATTACTGTATCGGCTCTTGACTGTGCAGGCTGCGGTTCATGCGCTAATGTATGCCCCGGCAAGAAGGGTAATAAGGCGCTTGTGATGAAGCCACTGGAAGAGAACCTGGATGAGCAGAAAGCATTTGATTATGGCCTGTCGCTTGATGAGAAGCCGGAGGTATTTGAGAAGTTCAAGGAGACCACTGTAAAGGGCAGCCAGTTCAAGCAGCCGTTATTGGAGTTCTCCGGAGCATGTGCAGGCTGCGGTGAAACACCGTATGCCAAGCTGGCAACACAGTTATTTGGCGATAGAATGTTTATAGCCAATGCTACAGGCTGTTCCTCAATCTGGGGCGGATCAATGCCTTCTACTCCTTATACTGTGGGCAAGAACGGCAAGGGCCCCGCATGGGCTAATTCCTTGTTTGAAGATAATGCCGAATACGGTTACGGTATGTTCCTGGCTCAGCAGACCTTAAGGAACAGGGTTAAGGATAAGATTGAAGGCCTTGCTGCTTCCACGGACAAAGAAGAGGTTAAGGCTGCAGCAGAAAGATATCTGGCAACCTATGATAATGGCCGTGAGAATTCCCAGGCTACAAGCGCTCTGGTCAGAGCTCTTGAAGCATGCAATTGCGAGGAAGCCAAAGAAATACTTAAGAATAAAGACTTCCTTTCCAAGAAGTCACACTGGATCTTTGGCGGAGACGGCTGGGCATACGATATCGGCTTCGGCGGTTTGGACCATGTTCTTGCAAGCGGCCAGGATGTCAATATACTTGTATTTGATACAGAAGTTTACTCCAACACCGGCGGACAGTCCTCAAAGTCAACTCCGACAGGAGCAATTGCACAATTTGCTGCCGCAGGCAAGGAGGTTAAGAAGAAGGATCTGGCCCAGATAGCTATGAGCTATGGTTATGTATATGTGGCTCAGGTTGCCATGGGAGCCGATTATAACCAGACTATAAAGGCCTTTATTGAGGCTGAAAGCTATAATGGACCTTCCCTGATAATTGCATATGCTCCTTGCATTAATCATGGAATTAAGGGCGGAATGACACTGGCTCAGACGGAAGAGAAGAGCGCCGTTACATCAGGCTACTGGAATAACTTCCGCTACGATCCTCGTCTCGCCGAAGATGGTAAGAACCCGTTCCAGCTTGACAGCAAGGCTCCTTCTACAAGCTATAGGGATTTCCTGATGAATGAGGTACGTTACAGCGCACTTGCCCGCCAGAATCCTGAAAGGGCTGAGAAGCTCTTCAGCCAGGCCGAGAAGAACGCTCAGCAGAAATATGAGCATCTTCTTAAGCTGGTGGCTCTGTACGGGAAGGAAGAGTAAGCATATATAACCTGATGATAAAGGTTTATTATTAGTACACATAATTGTACCATGCAATGACATAAGGCCTATGGATAACATGCTGTATCCATGGGCCTTTATTTGCACATAGCAAACACTATTTATCTGAACAAAGTTTACTTATATCATAACTCTCTGTGAATCATATACGTTAAGAACAAGGCTTGAATAAACTATAATGCTCCGAATAATCTTGCAGCATTTGCAAATATAAAACACAGTATCATACCGGCAGCGGTGGGTACAAGGATGGATACAGCAGTCCATTTTAAGCTTCCCGATTCCTTGCGTATAGTAAGGCAGGTTGTTCCGCAGGGCCAATGCATCAAGGAAAACAGCATTGTGCAGACGGCAGTTACCCAGGTCCAACCATGCATGACAAGAAGCTCCTTAAGCTCTGTAAGGCTGCCCATTTCCAGAATACTGGCTTCAGCCATATAACTCATTATTATTATAGGTACTACAATCTCATTTGCCGGAAAACCCAGGATAAAGGCCATCAGAATATAACCGTCCAACCCCATAAGCCTGGCAAACGGGTTGAGAAAGGATGCACAATGAGTCAGCAGGCTTAAGCCGCCTATGTTGATATTTGCCATTATCCATATGATTGCTCCCGCAGGAGCCGCTGCAACAACGGCACGTGCCAGGACAAACAATGTTCTGTCCAGAACAGATCTGACTATAACTCTTCCTATCTGAGGCCGCCTGTAGGGAGGAAGCTCAAGAATGAAGGAGGAGGGGAGGCCCTTTAGGATTGTTTTTGAAAGCAGTCCTGATATCAGCATTGTCATCGCAACCCCAAGAACTATAACGCCCGTTAATATTATAGTTGATACAGCCGATTGGAAGGGCCCGGGTATTACGCCGGCAAAGAACATTGTTATTATTGCAATAAGCGTAGGGAAGCGTCCATTACATGGAACGAAATTATTAGTTATCATGGCAATAAGCTTTTCCCTCGGCGAGTCTATTATACGGCATCCTATTATTCCGGCTGCATTGCATCCGAAGCCCATGCACATGGTAAGGGCCTGTTTGCCATGGGCACAGGCCTTCTTAAAATACTTATCCAGGTTAAATGCAACTCTCGGAAGATAACCGAAGTCCTCCAGCAGTGTGAAAAGCGGAAAGAATATTGCCATGGGCGGAAGCATGACGGATACGACCCATGCCACTGTCCGGTAAATTCCCATGACAAATAGCCCGTGTACCCAGGAAGGAGCATTAGCTCCTGAACAAAAGGCGGTCAGCTTATCCTCTATCCAGAAAAGTAGATCGCTTATCTTACTTGACGGATAGTTTGCACCCGTTATGGTAATCCAGAATATAATGCCAAGAAGGCATATCATAATAGGAATGCCAAAGCTTTTCGAGGTCAGGATACGGTCAAGCCTCCGATCCGTACTATTGTATTTTTTATTATTATAAGTGATAGCCTTAGCAGCTGTTATCTCAGCTGTTTTTACTATTTGCGATACAACCCTGTCCCTTAAGCTATCCTGATCTATGCCTGCTTTGTTAAGCCTTTCCTTAACCTCAATAAGCTTATCTGCAAGGTCCTCATATGCCGTCAGGTCACAATCCGTATATGTCTTAAGAGAGCTGATTAACTCTTCATCACCTTCAATAAGCATCAGGGCGACCCACCGGCTGTTTAATTTATCCTTGATGATATCGTTCACAATTGATTCAACAATACTTACTGCTTCTTCAATAACATCCTCATATATTATACGAACAGGGCTGCTTATGGTTATTCCGCAAGCTATGTCATGGACAGCATCCACAAGTTCTTCCAGGCCTGCTCCAGTTCTTGCACTGGTCCCTACTACAGGAACACCAAGCTGACCGGACAATGCATTTAAGTCTATATCAATCCTCTTTTTCTTTGCTTCATCAAGCAAATTTACGCATACAACCACCTTAGGCGTTATTTCAATTGTCTGAAGCACCAGATTGAGGTTTCTTTCCAGGCAGGTGGCATCTGTAACGATAACTGCAGCATCAGGATTGCCAAAGCATATAAAGTCACGTGCAATTTTTTCCTCTTCGGAATTGGCCATTAATGAATAAGTACCTGGTATGTCAACAAGCATATAATCGGTATCCCTGTGTCTGTAAATTCCCTGAGCTATTGCAACGGTCTTGCCGGGCCAATTGCCGGTATGCTGTTTAAGGCCGGTCAGGCTGTTAAATAAAGTACTCTTTCCCACATTTGGATTTCCTCCGAGTGATATAACTTTCATATTTGAAGCAGCCCTTACAGGCAGCTGTTCACAACTTAATACGGACATACCGGTAGAACGGCCTGATAAGCCCATAGAAGATACCTCCCAATATCATATATGCCTGTAGAGATATGAATATATGTAAAACCATGAGCAGCAGGTATACCGCACATGGTTATTGAATTCTTGCTGTCTGTACACACATTAATTAATATGCCGATTATTACAAACCGCATTAGAGCAGCTTATATAGCTTCTACAAGTATTCCGGATGCATCTTCGGTACGAAAAGCAATTACGGCGCCGCGTATCTGGTAAGCCACCGGATCCCCTGCAGGACTCTTCTGAAGTGCTTCGACCACCGTATCAGTAATAAGGCCAAGATCAAGCAGCCTTCTTCTTTGCGTTCCGTTAGTAATAATTGATTTTACCCTTGCTTTCTTTCCAATTGGCAAAGAGCTTAACGGTATAATATTGCTACTCAATATATGCAACCTCCTGTTTGGTAAACCTGTCATAATTAATTAGCTGCGGGTAATAATTTAACCCTACACTAACATATGAAAAATAATTATAAGTGTTACGCATATAAATTAAATAATAAGAAATTAAGGTTGAAGCTTATGCATAATAAAGAATTCCATACCGTTCGCGGATATCAGCTTATAAAACAGAAACAGGGACAACTTACTCCGGCAATGGAGGATTATCTTGAGATGATATACAGAAACAGTATGGACAAGGGTTATATAAGAATGGGAAAGCTTGCACAGCTTCTCAATGTCAGCGTGCCCTCCGCATCCAGGATGGTGAAGAGGCTGAGCAGCCTCGGATTGCTGGAGTTTGAAAAATACGGGCTGATTTTTCTGAATGATAATGGCAGGGAGATAGGGGAATATCTATTGGAGCGCCACAGGATACTGGAGGATTTCTTAAGACTGCTGGATTGTAAAGACAATCTTCTGCAGCAGACGGAGATGATAGAGCATGATATTAGTCCGGAACTATTAGTGAATATTCAGATACTTAACAGCTTCTTTACCCGGCATGATGATATTAAAACTTTGTACCTGATTTACAGGTCCGGCTGCGATAAAGAATTGATTATATAAGATCAGGGTAATAGTACGTAAAATATATTATTATGTGAATTTAATTAACTTATTACTGGAAGAGAATAGCATAAAAATGACAAAATAATTCCCTGTAGTTTACTATATATACATAATATGGTAATATTAGATTATAATAACATGCAAATGGAAAGATATTAAAAACCAGGTTTTCAGCAAGGATAAAAATAAATACAGTTTTGCCATTGCATGAAAGGAGTTGTTTATGGTTATTAAGGAATGGAGCCCGTTTTATGGATACATATTCTATGGATAAATAGTAATATGGGCACCTATAATTTAAATACCTGCCATAAGGAGAAATATATGGTTAGAAAAGTATGTATTATTATTTTTGTATGCTGC
>DCTS01000072.1:0-5660 GCA_002329645.1 Lachnoclostridium sp. UBA1434
ATCGGCGGCCAGGACATGAAATGCATAATGATCAGGAACAGTACCGTTGACAATGTACTTTTGAACGAGGCATGCTCCTCCGGCTGCGGCTCCTTTATTGAAACCTTTGCCAAATCCCTTAATTATGAGGTGGAGGATTTTGCAAAGGTTGCACTGTTTGCCAAAAACCCCATCGATCTCGGAACCCGCTGTACGGTATTTATGAATTCCAAGGTAAAGCAGGCACAGAAGGAGGGAGCCTCCGTTGCGGATATATCGGCAGGCCTTGCCTATTCCGTCATTAAAAATGCCCTGTTTAAGGTTATCAAGGTCACCAATCCGAAGGACCTTGGAAGCAAAATAGTGGTGCAGGGAGGAACCTTTTATAATGATGCGGTATTAAGAAGCTTTGAGCTGATATCCGGCTGCGATGCGGTACGTCCCGATATTGCAGGTATCATGGGAGCCTTCGGGGCTGCCCTCATTGCCCGGGAACGCTATGACGGCGAAGAAAGTACCATGCTTTCCATAGAGGAGATAAACGAGCTTAAGTTTGACACCTCCCTTGCCAGGTGCAAAAGATGCACCAACAACTGCCTGCTTACCATCAACCGTTTTACCGGAGGCAGACAGTTCATAACTGGAAACCGCTGCGAGCGCGGCCTCGGCAAGGAGAAAAACGCAGAAAACATACCTAATCTTTATGAATATAAGCTGGAGAGGTATTTCTCATATGAATCCCTTACGGAGGAAGAAGCACAGCGCGGAACAGTAGGCATCCCGAGGGTATTAAATCTATACGAGAATTATCCCTACTGGCATACCTATTTCACGAAGCTAGGCTACCGGGTTGTACCATCTCCCGTATCCAGCAGAAAGATTTATGAGCTTGGCATCGAATCCATCCCGAGCGAATCGGAGTGCTACCCTGCCAAGCTTGCCCACGGCCATATCAAATGGCTGCTGGAGGAGGGCATAAAATATATTTTTTACCCAAGCATTCCCTATGAGCGTAAAGAAATTGAGGGCTCCAATAACCACTACAACTGCCCCATAGTCACCTCATATCCGGAAAATATAAAGAACAATATGGAGGAGCTGAAGGAGCCCGGTGTCATCTTTGAGAATCCCTTCATGTCCTTTGAGAGCTCCGAAATACTGCTAAGACGCCTTCTTGAGCTTTTCACAGCCAAGGGTATCCCTGCCGGTGAGATACAATCGGCTCATTTGGCAGCATGGAAGGAGCTTGAGGCAGCACGGGAGGATATGAAAAAGAAGGGTGAGGAAACACTCGCCTACCTTAATGCCTCCGGGAGAAAGGGCATTGTCCTGGCTGGACGTCCTTACCATATTGATCCGGAGATACATCATGGTATTCCCGAGCTTATTAATTCATACGGGATTGCAGTGCTTACGGAGGATTCCGTTTCCCATCTGGGCCAGGTTGATCGTCCGACCATAGTTATTGACCAGTGGATGTACCACTCAAGGCTATATGCCGCCGCCTCATTTGTAAGGACTCAAAACAACCTTGAGCTTATACAGCTTAATTCCTTCGGCTGCGGCCTGGATGCGGTTACCACTGACCATGTTAAGGATATCCTGACAAAATCGGGCAAGATATATACGGTGCTGAAGATAGACGAGGTCAATAACCTGGGAGCCGCCAGAATCCGTATACGTTCACTGCTGTCTGCGGTGAGGGAAAGAGACAGCAAGCATATCGTGCCCCATCCTGTTTCAACTGCCCACCACAGAGTTGTATTTACAGAGGATATGAGCAGCACTTATACCATACTTGCACCTCAGATGTCTCCGATACATTTTGAGCTGCTTCAGCCTGCTTTAAGAAGCGGAGGCTACCTTCTGGAGGTGCTTCCTAACGATAACCGACGTGCCGTGGATGTGGGGCTGCAGTATGTGAATAACGATGCATGCTTTCCTTCGCTCATAGTCGTGGGACAGATAATGGATGCTCTCCTGTCAGGAAAATACGACTTAAACAGGGTTGCCGTTATGATCACTCAAACTGGCGGAGGCTGCCGGGCTACTAACTATATCGGCTTCATAAGAAGAGCTTTGGAAAAGGCCGGCATGTCGCATATACCTGTTATATCCTTAAATGCGGCTGGGCTTGAGAAAAATCCCGGCTTGAAAATAACGCCAAGGCTTCTCATTAATGCAATGCAGTCTATTGTCTATGGGGACGTCTTTATGCGCGTACTCTACAGGACCAGGCCCTATGAGAAGGTTCCGGGCTCCGCCAACGCACTCCATAGAAAATGGGTGGATATCTGTACGAAAAGCCTGGCAAAGGGCAAATGGCGTGAATATAAGAGGAATATCAGGGGTATAATCCGTGATTTTGATAACCTGCCCCTAAATGAAGATGTCAAAAAACCCAGGGTGGGAATTGTGGGTGAAATACTGGTGAAATTCCTGCCTTCAGCCAATAATTATCTTGTGGAGCTTCTTGAAGCCGAGGGCGCCGAGGCTGTTGTGCCGGATTTGATGGATTTTCTTATGTATTGCGCATATAACGATAATTTTAAGGCCCGGTATCTGGGGAAAAGCAAGAAAACAGCAAGAATCAGCAATATTGCAATATGGGCCCTTGAGATGATACGCAGGGAAGCGGTAAAAAGCTTCAAAAAAAGTAAACGCTTCAATCCTCCGGTCAGTATCAGGAAGCTGGCATCCTACGCCGAAACGGTGGTGTCCATCGGCAACCAGACCGGCGAAGGCTGGTTCCTTACAGGCGAGATGCTGGAGCTAATGCATTCGGGCGTTTATAATATCGTGTGTACACAGCCCTTTGCATGCCTGCCCAATCACATAGTAGGCAAGGGTGTCATCAAGGAGCTTCGCCGTCAGAATCCTAAATCCAATATTGTGGCAGTGGATTACGACCCCGGGGCAAGCGAGGTAAACCAGCTTAACCGAATAAAACTCATGCTTTCTACGGCATTAAAGAATTTGGACAGGGAGCAGGTAAACTAAGTTCGAATTAACATCCTGCTTACCGAAATCCGAATATACCAAAAGTAAAATTAATAAATAACAGACAAACTGAGGACGGGTTTCTTCTATTCCCCGTCCTCATCATCTTTGTATTTTTCCAGCTCGTCCAGTTCCTGAAGCCCTCTTATAAGCTCCTCGGAGATTTCCTCCGAAAAACGGCCTCTGTACTTATAATAGTCAAATTCCACATCGGCAATCCTTTTGTAGGTATTATTGGCATATCTCTTCATTGCATACAGTCCCGAGTATAAGGCCAGCATGGCAAGTCCGGCAATTAATCCGTAGGTTTGCCCGGGGATGAAGGGCATGCTTATAATAACTACAAGCAGGCTGATAAGCGCAAGCCATGAGGTATATGGATAACCGGGCATCTGGCATTTGCCTTCAGGCGGGCAGCCATACTTTTTTCTAAATCTGATATGTGCTGCAAGAATTGAAGCATACGTAAAAAGCAGTGCAAAACCTCCTGCGCTTATAAGGAACAGATAAACCCTGGGAAGCAAAAGTCCCAAACCCAGGCCTGCAAGCATTCCAAATCCGGAAAAAATAATACCCCTGTAGGGAACATCCTGCTTATCTCTAAGCCATCCCGGAGCATCCCTCTCATCAGCCAGGGACCTCATCATTCTCCCCAGACCGAACATGGCGGCAAGCATGGTGGAAAGAATTGCCGCAACCAGCACCATCCTCATCACATCGCCGGCCCACTGCATGCCCTGTTCCGTGAGAGCTGCAACCATGGGGCTTACATTTTCGCTCAGCTGTACCGAAGGAATAAGCGGGAGCATCACAAGAAAGGTGAGTATATATAAGCCGACAAGTGATATTACCGTATAATAAATTGCTTTAGGAACAGTCCTGTGAGGATCGGAGGATTCGGAGGCAGCCAGCCCTATCACCTCAAAGCCTGCATATGTGAAGATCACAATAAGCATGCTTCCGGCTATACCTCTTATGCCTCCCGGGGCAAAGGAGCCCCAGGCAGCCGCACCGGAAAAAGACTGCCTTCCCGGAAAAAGCCCGGTAATTAAAAGAACTGCAAGGATAATGAAGAATACGATTGCCGAAAGCTTGACCAGGGAAAGTGCACTTTCGAGCCTGCTCAGCTTATCGGCGCCAAGAAGGTTCAACAGGGTTACAGCAATAATTATTAAAGCGCTCACAACAGGCACCGAAATACCGGGATACCACTCCTTAATGAGAAGAGATACTGCAGTTGCCTCGCTTGACATTGCCAGCACCATTCCCGTCCAGTATACCCATCCAACCACAAACCCCGCACCCGGGCCGAAGGCATCTGCTGCAAATGTTCGGAAGGAGCCGGAATCCGGATTGGCAACTGTCATTTCCGACAGGGCATATAGTATGAAATAAATAAGCACACCGCCTAATATATATGAAATAATAATTGCCGGCCCTGCGGCATTGATTGCCACTGCAGAGCCAAGAAAAAAAGAACCTCCTATGACTGATCCCAGAGCCATCATGGCCAGCTTTCCTGCAGATAACCCGGTTTTCTTCTTATTCATGCAATACCTCCGGATAAATTCTAGTTAATAGAGCGGCACGGCCAGAACCCTTTGCCGTATAAATAACTGATGAATATTATTCCAAGATAGTCATAAATTAATACAAAGCCGGGAAATTAAATATATAAAAAAGGGTTACTGCAAAATAACCTGTATGACCTTATTACCGTCATTGATTTCGCAGCAGCCCCTTGAACATTGCTTCATTACGCAGCTTCATTACTTGCTTCACTATATTGCTTCACTATATTGCTTCATTATATTGCTTCATTATATTGCTTTATTATATTACTTTATTACATTTCTTTATTACATTGCTTTATTTAATTAATGAACTCCTAGTTATAACCCATTATAGCCCGACATATAAATTATTCTCTTCCAATAATCGTCGTCACATGCTCCACAGGTGAGAAGTCTGATACATTGTTGTTGGTTATGTCAAGGTAAACCAGGTTATTAAAATCTGCCAGCACCGACAAATCCTCAATCTCATTATCCCTAAGTATCAGGTATTTTACCTTGTCTATGTTGTTAAACTGGGAAAGCAGGCTGATATCCGTCAGTCCGTTATCACTCAGATCGAGATATTCAAGATTATCAAGCTCTCCCATAACCTGGTTCATATAACTGAAAAAGCCAAGCAATTCCAGCATGGACATGTCGCCTATTGAAAAGCTTGCCACACGTATTCCCAGATGCCTGATGCTTTTCAGCACCTTTGTATTGGTTATTGCTTTAACCTCGTCCATGCCGGCATAAGCAGCTATGACACGGTCAACCTTCAGGCTGTTAATAAAATCTGCATCCTTAAGGTCATTCCCCCTGCAAATGAGTACGGACATATTCTTAAACCATTTTAGATCACTGAATGCGGATACGTTAATTCCTGACAGGTCGATGGTGCCTGTAAATTCTTCGGCACTAGCAGCCGTAATAGGGCCATCCTTTATTCCAAGCTGCTTTCTTATCTCTGCTTCAACCCTGCTGTCATCCCATATGATGCTTCCCTGCTCATCCAATCCGGGCGTATTACCGCTGCCGCTGTCGTTACTGCCGTTATCACCGCTGCCGGCGCTGCCGCCTGAATTGCTGCCGCTCCCTGAGCTGCCCCCTGTGTTCTTGTCACTT
>DCTS01000072.1:5733-31085 GCA_002329645.1 Lachnoclostridium sp. UBA1434
GTCACTCCCGGCGCTGCCGCCTGTGCTCTTGTCATTTCCTGTGCTGCCGTTTGTGTTCTTATCATTTCCTGATCCGTTATCCGGTGTGCTCTCATCCTGTTCCGGGGTATTGCTGCCGTCCGTATCATTATAATGAATAGTATAATCAAATGCGGCATTATCCCCATATGTACCGTATTCACTTTGTGAAACAGCTTTTATTTCATTAAGGCCCTTTTCCAGTATAATTGGCTTTGAATATTCGGTTCCATGCTCTGTCGGATCACTGCCGTCCACAGTATAGAATATCCTGGAGCCGCCCGACAGTGAGACTGATATTGGATCGTCGGATATATATGTGCCGGATGCCAGGGAAGCTTCAACCTGCGGCTTAAGCCTTGCGGCCAGCTCCAAAAGACGTGCATCCTCCGGAATTACAGAAAGCCCGGATAATACGGTTTCCACAGCGCTCTCATAGTCTTGGGTTGCTATGTATACCTGGGTAAGTCCGAAGTATGCCTCAGCATTGCCCGAATCCGACATAAGCGCCCTAATATAGTTATCTATAGCCGCTTCATAATCCTTATCTCTGGTATAATTCTTTGCGCGAACAACATAATCCGGCTCCTTTACAAAAAAGGTGAAGCTGTTGACTTCGCTGAAAAAGCCGTATTCATTGCAAACAGCCGCATTTAATACATGATTTCCTATAGGAAGCATTATGCTGCTGCGATACAAAAACGATTCCAGCGTCGGGTCAGTCCCGTCCAGGGTATAATAAATGTCTCCATCTCCCGACAGGCTTACCATCAGGCCGTTTTCAACCGAATATTCTCCTTCCAGAATATCGGACCTGGGAGGTTCGGGATAATACTCCTTCAGCAGGTCCGCAATCCTGCCCGACCTGGTTATTTCATTAGCCTCCTTCAGAACCCTGACACGCTCATTCTCCTTGCCGGCTAATCTATAGCAATCGGCAAGCTTTATGCATATGGATATATATTGGTCAATGCTTTGCGGATCACTGCTGTCCCTGGTCAGCTCTGCAGCATCCTCCAGATAGACTGATGCATTGTTATAATCATTCATGCCTATATAAGCCTCGGATAGCTGGATGTAATTAACAGTATCCTCCGGCGCCAATTCAATTGCAGCCAAAAACTCCTCCACCGCTTTATCATATTCCTCGGACATAAGATAATTGTTGCCTCGCTGCTTTATCCCCGCGAGCTTATCCTTAGGCTTTCTTAGGATTAAGAAGCCGGCAATGCCTACCGCTGTAAAGACTAAAGCGGCAATTATTAAAATTACAAACCTCTTTCTGCGTTTCATCAGAGTATACCTCCCTTTATGCGGCTTTGCTTACAAGCCCTGGGCTCATGGTGAACCTGACAGATTAGATATTTTCAATTTGCCAGTCTATAGGCTCTATATTATTTGCAATTAAAAAGTTGTTGGTCTTGCTGAAGGGCTTGCTTCCGAAAAAGCCCCTGAATGCGGATAACGGGCTTGGATGGGGCGCTTCAAGTATAAGATGCTGTTTGTTAGTCAGCATATTCTTTTTCATATGTGCAGGTTTGCCCCATAATATGAATACAACCGGGCGGTCAAGCTTATTAACCTCTCTGATGACCGCATCGGTAAACTCCTCCCATCCCACATTTTGATGGGATAAGGCCTGATGAGCCCTGACCGTGAGTATTGTATTCAGAAGCAGTACCCCCTGCTCTGCCCACTTCACAAGATAACCGTTATTGGGTATGTAACAGCCCAGATCATCATGAAGCTCTTTATAAATATTTATAAGTGAAGGAGGTATGTCCACTCCTGGCTGCACGGAAAAGCACAGACCATGGGCCTGTCTTTCATTATGGTATGGATCCTGTCCGATTATTACTGCTTTAACCTTGCTTAGCGGAGTTAAATGAAACGCATTGAATATATCCTCCGCTCTTGGATATATCGTATATCGGGCGTATTCGGATTTTATGAAATAATACAGCTTCCGGTAGTATGGTTTTTTGAATTCATCCCCTATTGCAGTCAGCCAGTCATTCCCTATAGCACCCATTTGTATACCTCTTTATGCTTCTTCATAATGCTTCTTCATAATGTTTATGCATTAATTATGTCTATGTGTTTATTTATGTCTATGGATTTATTTATGTCTATATGTTTATGCGCTTAATTATGTTTATGTGTTCATTTATTTAATATGCTTTTACAGTCTTACGCTTATTCCCTTATCTTTCAGATAATGCTTAAGATCCATTATATCTATCTCTTTATAATGGAATAGTGATGCTGCAAGCACCGCATCCGCCTTGCCATATGTCAGTGCATCATAAAAATGCTCAATTGCTCCTGCTCCGCCGGAGGCAATCACAGGAACGGGCACATTTTCCGCTATTGTCCTTGTCAGCTCCAGGTCATATCCTTCCCTGGTTCCATCCCGGTCCATACTGGTAAGGAGTATCTCCCCCGCTCCCAGGCTGCAGGCCTTAATAGCCCATTCGACAGCATCAATTCCCATATCCACACGTCCGCCGTTCTTATATATATTCCAGCCGGAGCCGTCAGGCCTCTTCATTGCATCTATTGCAACTACAATGCATTGGCTCCCGAATCTTTCCGCTGCCTCACTAATCAGCTCCGGATTTAAAATAGCTGCTGTATTGATTGCAACCTTATCCGCACCTTCTGCAAGTATCATCTTAATATCATCGATTGTTCTGATGCCTCCGCCCACTATAAAGGGAAGAAATACCTTTTCGGCAATCTTTCTCACAAGGTCGACTTTAATCTGTCTGGCATCTGCGGTTGCGGTGATGTCCAAAAAGACCAGCTCATCGGCTCCTGCCCTGTCATATGCCATGCCAACCTCGACAGGATCTCCCGCATCCTTGAAATTAACAAACTTAACTCCCTTAACTACCCTTCCGTTCATTACATCAAGACAGGGTATTATCCTTTTTGTATGCATATGCTACTCCCCCATACAGATTTCGGAACAAACAGTATTATCAGTTATTCCATCTGTTTTTAATTATCACATCGTATATTTTTATGCTGTATTCCGTCCTGCTATTGCTTTCTAATATATCCTTCGCCTCTGTCTCGGATAAATTGAATACATTATCCAACTCGGCGACTATTTGCTCTCTGACATAATCCAAATCGGATTTTATACCTAAAATGGTGGCAAGCTCAATATATTTATCATACCGGGCAAGTCCCTTCAACAGCGAATCCATTGCCTCCGGGTATTTCTCCATGGCATAATAGTGGTTATATGAATTCAGCTGCTTATTTACAAACATGACAGTTGCTATTTTATCATACAGTTCTATATCCTCGTCCTTAAGCTCCATGCCAAAGACCTCATCAAAGGCCTCCGTATATTTCTTCTTTTCAAAGTAATTGCTGGCATTCTTGATGCTCAGGGAATAGGAAAATATATTAGTTCCTATCAGAAGCAGTATGACAAGTATTCCGAAAAAGAGAAATACTATGGATGCTCCGACCTTATTGATGTGTCCTTCATCCACCTCAAGCTCCTCAATTATCTTGAGCGCTTCCTTTTTCTTTTCAAGCTTTTCCTTTTTCTTAAGGGCCCTCATGGCCTTTTTATCTATCTTGGGCGGTTGTTCTTCTTCCTCGTCTTTTTTGCGTCTTGAAGGACTAATGTTCTCTTCTTCAACGCTTACCGGCTGCTCCTTACCCTTTGCTTTCTTTTTTTTCCTTTTNNTTAAGCTTAGATATGTCCTCGATTTCATCAGTAGATGGATATGCCGGGGCTTTTTCATCCCGGACGTTGGCAAAAAGCTTTACCATCAAGCTTTTCTTTTCGTGAGGCTCATCCTTATCCTTTTTTCTTTTGGCTTTTTGCTTTCTTGCTTTTTGCGGCTTCTTTTCCATGTGCCCGGTATCCGCTATTGCCTTTTCTTCGGATTCAAGAGTTGTAATCTCATCCGCCTCATCCTCAAGAGAAGTAACCACCTTGAGCACATCAGAAAATGCCTTTCCCACATCCTTGGGTAAATCGTTCTCTTCTATGACGGGCTTTCCCTGAAGCATGTTGCTGATGGCTCTGGCATCCCTGGCTATCGGATCATCCGGCGCAAGCTGATTAAGCAGGGCTAAAATATCATCCTCATCTTCAGCTTTATCCACAGTATCTGCAAGACCGTGGTCAGTACCATAGCTGGCAGCTGTACCTCCAGGATAAGCTTCGGAAGCTTCATAACTTACAGCGGCGTCTTCAGCCGTCTCTCTGTCATCGTCAGCATCTCCGTAACCGATTGCAGCTAAAAAATCATCTGCGGCTGCTTCTCCGGTTTCTTCAGCTGCTTCTCCCGTTTCTTCTGCAGCTTCCTCTCCGTATTCATACTCAGCCTGAAGCGCAAAATCGTCCGCTTCCTCACCACTTCCGGATTCATATGCTTCATCAAGTCCTGATACATACGCAGTTTCATGACCGGATGCAGCAGCTTCATGACCGTCTTCGACTGCTCCATTACCGGCATCCTGAACGAACCTGTCCCGGCTTTCTTCTTCAACTGCATCATTCCCGGTTTTTTTCTCATTCCCGTTATCGTAAGAAGCCAGTAAATCCCCCAGATCAACAGAAGCAAGCAACTGAGCGATATCATCCTCTTTAGCAAGGAATTCAGGATCTATATTGTTGTCAGGCTCTACCTGGTTTTGCTGCACATTGGACTTCTTCTTATAAGCATTTAAAGCAGGTATATCCGTATCCTTTATAGAATTCAGGAGATTGTCAAGATAAGCTTCATCCGCTTTGTCATCCTTCATCGAAAGACAGTCGTCACAATACTGTGCACTGTCGGATATATCCTTGTTACATTTTTTGCACTTTGCCATATGACACCACCTATTTTTCATTAGTAATGAGCATACTGTCAGGCCAAATCTACATCCGGATTAATTATATTTATAATGGTTCTGAAATCAAGGATTTCTATCCTTATATCCCTGGTTTTAAGAATCCCGACAACCGCCTTTTTCAAAGGAGTGCTCAGCTTCCGTCCCGGCTTTGATATATGCTCACCATCCGTCCTGTGCATTTGAATAACATCATCCACATGAAAGCCGATATTCAGGTCATTAATGCTTGTGACTATCAGCATTTTTTTCTTAGCTTCACTTACATTCTCAAGCTTAAGGCATTTTGATATATCCACTATCGGGATAAGGAAATCCCTCGGCATAATCATACCTTCAATACAGGAATGGGCATTTGGGATTCTTGTAGGGACTTGATTGTAAGGGAGTATTTCCCTTATATCATTTATGTCAATACCGTATGAATTGCCTCCCGCACTGAATTCCAGGATTTCAACTTCTTTATTCCCCTCTGTGTTAAGCAACCCCTTCTCCATGACAATCCTCCGCTTTTGTAATAGCATATAAATTCATTATCGACTGAACTGATTTATATTCATTATATTATAAATGCATTAATATTACAAATAATAAAATGCGAATGATTACGTAACTTTACTGCAGGAATACATTAGTAATAAGAGAACACCTCCCCTTATGCTGATATTGTATAGCAGTATGCTTAACATAAAGATTGGTGTTCTCTTTTTCTTCAGTTATATATCACGCTTTGTGACGGTTCTGTGCGTGCTTTATGACGATTCAATATCATGCTTTATGACGGTTTTGTGTCTTAATGCATGCTTGCATATGCGTTACAGGATTACAAACCTCTCCTCATTATTTATCATCGGCAGATCATTTTCATAAATATGCTTTATTTTAATTCGCTTCAGCGATTTCATATATTGCATCAGAAAGTCAATTTTACTCTTCTCTCCCTGTATTTCAGCTTCCACGCTGCCATCCTCCGTATTTTTTATCCAGCCTGTAAGCCCGGTCTTTTCGGCGATAAGATGGACCTCAAGCCTGAAACCGATATGCTGGACCCTTCCGCTGAATATATAATGCTTTCTCTGCATTTCCCCGGTAGAAAAGGCAGGAAGCTTTATGCGCCCGACCTGACGGATTACATATGAATCCCGTAAACCCTTCAGCAGCTTTATTAGCGGCATTATAACCCTCAACCTCCCATATTGTTAATATTATTCTCTATACTGTAGATCAATCTGTCGAATACAACCTCAACCCCGTGGCGGACTGCCTTAAAGCTTCTTTCTTCCCTGATCCTTTTCATATTACATTTCTCCATCACCCTGCGGGAGGCAACGTTCTTCAGCGCGCAGGTGGCAAAAATCCTTTGAATACCCAGGTTCCTGAAAGCATGGTTGATAACGGATTTCACCGCCTCGGTCATATAGCCGTTATTCCAATATTGCCTGTTGGATATCCAGCCAATCTCGGCCGCCGGCCCATTAAGCATCAGCGAAATATTGCCAATCACCTTGCCGGAAGCCTTAAGCTCAATAACGAATTCATGCCACGTAATCGTATCCTTTTGAACGGCTTCCATGCCGCATTTTATGAAATCTCTTACCTGGTCCCCGGTCTTCGGCCAGTGGAGCATGTATTGTCCGGTCTCTTCATCACAGCCGTATTCGCAGATATCATCATAGTCTGTTTCTTCTATGTATCTTATAATCAATCTGTCGGTAGTCATAACGCCTCCATATCAGGATAAAACTGATCCTTTGCTTTTCTGTACTTATTATGACTGGCAGTGCTCGCAATAATATATTGTTCCGCCCATATAATTATCCTTGTGAAGCTCATAACCGCATCTTGTGCAGGGAGTCCATAATGTTTTCTTGCTGAGATAGGTCTTATAGCCGCCGGGATTACCGAACAAATCCTTCTCTGTATCCCTTCCGCCCCCATCCGCCATCGTTTTTAATGTTTCCTTTACCACATCAAACAGCTTGCTGTACTCCTCATCGGAAACATTGGCCATCTGCCTCTTGGGATGAATTCCTGCATTATACAGGATGTCCTGCAGCACACCGTTCCCCAGGCCGGGAATTCGCTGCTCGGTGGCAAGGAACGCTTTTGCCGACAGCTTATTCGTCTTCTCATCTCTCAGCGATGCAAAGTATTCCCTGTTAAAATCATCAGATAACGGTGAAGGCTTGGTCTTAGCCGCGATGTAATACATATTGTCGAATTCGCCATCACGGAAGGCAAATATACCGCCATACATCTGAATTGTGCTGACAAGGGCAGTACCATCGTCAAACTCTACATAAAGCTGATGCTTGCCGGGTATCTTTTTCAAATCATCATAATAACGGATTGATGCCCCGTCTCCCAATACGATACGGCAATCCTCCGCTTCTATCTCAACCATGCAGCCTATTGCCCGGGACGTACCCACCTCTTTGCCCGACAGCAATTCGTCATAGTCCTCCGGCTTGCCGTAATACCACGCAAATGAATGCGGTGATTTATTAGCCTTAACATAGCTGATTATTTTACCCTTAATTGTATGGTTAAGCTGCCCGGCTATAGTATAGCTTTCCGGAATCTCAAGCATAATGTAATCCTCCTCCACATAATGGTATTGATTACATGTTAAAACATATGTTCGCTTGTGTCAATCAAAAATTCCATCCCCGGCAATATATATCATCCATTGTTAAAACCGAATTTTTGATAAAACCTTTGTACGCAATAATATGCTTATTAGTCCAAATCAAAGAGCTGCCTGCCATACATTAATACTCTTCTGGTTCTGCCTGAATTATGCTCTTCATTGGTTACCCTGATTTCAAAATAGTCCTTGCCGTGAATGCGAAATGCTGACAGTGAATCAAGCGGCAGCAGGAAGTAGTATTCCTCTCCCGGTTCGACTATATACCCCTCTTCCTTTCCGTCATGAATATATAGCTGTGCATGCCCTCCGTTACCTTCCTTCAGTACGGCAGGATTAAGCAGACAAGGATTGCCCTCCTCGTCATGGCAATATATCCTTATAACCAGCCAGGTAGCGGAAGGATTGGCATCCTCTGCGATAAAGCTTATCTTCCTTGATGTGCCCTCCGGAGCATCCGGATTATCATACATTATATATTCACCGATACTGTTTAGAACCGCATCCTTATTCGTTATCCTCACATCCGGAGATATTACACCCGCCTGACTGCATGAAATCATGGCATTTATAAAGAGCTTTACCTCGTATTCGTCATATATGCCTGCTTCACCTTCATCCAGGCACTCGTCAATTGCCGAATGCCCTGCTCCTGTGTACATTATATTGCCCTTGCTGTAGACGTAATAGTTATTCCGGACATCATTGGGTGAGGTACTGTAAGGCCCGGTCCCGGAAGCCTCGTCTGACAGGCAAAACCATACCATAACCTCCGGATCCTCCATATTAAGCTGGTAATACTGGGCATGGGTCTTACTCACCTTGAAGCTGTCGGGAATATAATACGGATAAGAGGTAATCTGTCCTTCATTTACCCTGGAAACCTGCCCCGTCATAAGCTTCTCTTCTGCCGTTCCCTTGATTATTCGGGTTCCATCGGTATTAAAGGGCGGGTAATCCTTGTTGGCATTATAAATATTATTGGAAAACGGGTTATAGCCGTTGATTATGCTTCCCGGGTTGGAGTAAGCAATTAACGCCCCATATGTGAACCCTTGAATTTCAGGATAAGTCATACCCTGCAGGGTACCGCTCCCCGGAAGGTACATGCCGTGAAATGCCTGACCCGGCATAGATGCCGTATCATAGGGTACACCGGCCTCCCTGCCCGCTGCTCCGAAGCGGTCCAGTCCAATTCTTGATCTTAAATATGTATTGATCCCATATCCCCAATAGCCCGTGCCGTAATTGAAGCCTTCGTACTCAGGCCGGGGGAGATTGATAAATGAGGTTGTGTCATGGGTAAGCATGACACTTTTTCCGCTGTCAATAAATGCTGTAATATTATCCAATGCTCCGTTATCATTGTCAATGTCCGTACAGCAGCTGCCAAACCCCAATATCAGCATGTCATACGGCTTCAGTTTATCCGTTTCCTCATGCCTGTCAGGCAAATATGCCATCCCGCTTCCGGAATACATGTCTAAGAATGCGGATACGGTTATCGTCCTGATATTGAAGATAAAATCCTCAAGGTCCCTGGTAAATTGATAAAAGAGGCTGGTTTTTCCCGGCGCAGGATTCATAAGCCCTTCAAGGTTAAAGCNNCTGAAGCACGTTAATCTGACGGGGCTGTGCAGTAAAAGCGGCAAACCCCTCAGTCTCCGTTCTGATAAACGGTTTACCTGTCTTCTCAATCTTAAGCTTCCATGAAAAAGCATCGTCACATTTTGCATCCGGCGAACTTATACTTGATATCACTGTTCCCGCTGCTTCCCGGCCGCTGTCAATTACCTCATCCGGTTCCCATATCCCGTTGGCATTGAAGTCCGCATAAATGCCCCAGTCATATGTATCCCCTTGAGATGAGCCTGTTTCCGCCTCTATTGTAAACTCAAATTCCAGGATTCTGTCGGTAATTCTGGAAGACGGGTCATCCTCAATGTATTTGAGAGGTGATTTATGCAAATTAACAGACAGCCTGTCCTTAATTAATATGTCCATAATTTTTTCTGCCGTTTCCCCGGCACTTGACGGATTAAGCAGGTTCTGCATATTAAAAACGGAAGGCTTCCCCTTTATTTGATGCAAAAAATTATATAAGCCGGAGGAATCATCTGTTATCCCTGAATCGCATTTATATAGACTGTCCTCCAGTAATAGCACAAAGCCTGCGTCCATATATTCCTGAAGCCTAACCTGCTTTACCTTTGTGATATCATTGCCGGGATACCGGTAAAAATCCACAGCCTGAAGCATTGCACCGGAGTCAAGGCCTTTAAGGACCGTCTCCCTGTAATTGCCCGAAACGAAAGTGTAGTCGATATATTCCGATGCTTTGACAATACTTCCGTTTTCCTTAAGAACCCCCTTAAGATTGTCGTATCCCACAAGCCTGTCGCCTACATGAAGATAAACAAGGCCATCCAGGGCAGGATCATTGTATCTTGTTATTCCCTCTGAATCGGTGTTCATCTTACCTGTATTCGTTCCGATATAAATCAAATCATAAGTGCTGTTTAGGTCTTCCATCCTGCCGATAAACTCCGCCGTTGTCTGATAATCAATATCAATCTCTCCCGTTAAGCCGGGCAGCAGCTGCCGCAGCATTTGGACAGAGAGGGTGAAATCCCTGCAGGGCTGCAGCTCCAGTATATGCAGCTTCCTGTCAGTATGTTTTTTGCTGCGGGATACACCCAGGATATATTCAACAGCCTGCAGCGGCGATGCCAGGGACGGTCTTACACCCGCTTTATCAGCCAGATAATCAAAGAAGGCCGAATTATAGTCATAGCTTGTATGGGTATCGTCCATAAGGCTTCCGATCTCAAGGAAATACTGGACAACACTTGAGGTTCCGTTATAGGAATAGGTATTTCGTATAACAGTATCATGGCAGATTCCTGCAATCCAGGACACAATAATATCATTATTGTTAAGATAAGCCTTATAATATTCTTCCGCAATGTAATCCGGCAGTGTTCCGTCAGGATACGGGGGCAGAAAGGTATATTCACCCCAATATATTCGTGAATCATAGGGAAGAGCCTCATTATTCAAAAGGCCGGTAGTTCTTCCGGACAGATTGGCAGAGGTAATCATAGGTGTATGAGCCTTACTGCATGTATTAAGGTATGTATTATAAAACCTTACCGGATCCTGCTGTCTTAGCATCAGACACAGCTTATAAATATTATTGGAATAACCGCTGCAGGTTTCAGCCGATATACTGCCCCGGACAGACCTTGCCGTCTCCGGCGGCGCAGTTATTGCAGTTATATCGTATATGCATGCGGCCCTGTCCTGCACTACTCCGATTTTCATGAACAGCTCCATGGCAGTCTGCCAGCTTATATCATTATCCCGAAAGGTTTTGTTATATCTGTCGGGGGAGCTTTCCTTTCCGGAAGTATCTCTGCCGTATGCTTCCCACAGATTGATGATGGTCTGGGCACCGGCATGGGCTTTCGGGCTGATGCTGATAAGGTCTGCATTGGCTATCAGGTCTATCTCTCCATCCTCGTCCTCCCCGAGAAGCACCTTGTTGTTTCTTCCGTCATCCTCCAGGTCATAGTATTTTGAAAACTTATCTACATTTTTATTAAGCTCGTCAGGTGTTATCGTAACTACACGCACATGATAACTATCAAGCACATCTTCCTCAAGATGAACTATCTGTCTCTTAAATACTTCATTGTTTCGAAAGCACCAGTTGTTGGCCGGAACCCACTTCTTTTCGTGGGAAATATAGCTCCATTCGGCTATATTGTCATTTGCATCGAGACTGTCCTTCTTTACAATGGAAAAGGCACCCTTTGCAACGGAATCCACCGGACCCCAGAGCGGATTGCCATAGGTGGACAAGGATATGTCCACCGGCTCCTGACCGCCGACAATGTATCCGATCTGCCCCATACCCCGGTAAGGTACGATTTCCAGTATAATAAAGGGATTGGCCTCGGAGCCTGTGGCTGCATAAGGGTCAAAGTTCTCAAATTTCATATAGGCCTTTTGTGTGCCTGCCGCTCCTGCGTTTATTTTACCTGCAATATATATACAGCATAAAAAGCCTGCAATAAGCAGGGTAATGCAAAGCAGCTTCCTTCTTCCTCCCGGTCTCTTATCCATACCTGCCCTCCTTTACCCGGCTTATGGGATTAAGCTTTTCATCGGAGCAATCCTGTTTCTTAATACCACGGTACTTCCGGATACCTCGCATATCCTGCCTCCCTTTTTCAGCTTGAACGATATTTCTATGCTTGAATTGCTGTCACTGCTTCCGGTATCAGTTACAAAAAAAGAATCAACATACTGTCCGAAGAGCCTGATATCTCCTGAAGGCGCATTGCCGGGGGAAGCGCTGTCATATTCCAGCGTATGCTCTGATGTATTATGAACCAATATATGCAAGGACTCCTCATGCTGTATGTAAAGAATGCCGTCAGCCTGGTCATACTTGACATTATTGGCTTCCATGATCAGATCCTTCAGCCTGCCGAGTATACTCTGGGCTTCCGATTGAAGCCTGATATCGTCCCTGGATGCTCTATAGCTTACAATACTGCTCCACATGAATAATGTGAGCGAACCGAAAATTATTGCAGCAACTGCCATTGAAATAATAAGCTCCACCAGCGTAGAGCCATTATTGCCAAGCTTTATTCTTTTATAAGTTCTTCTATCATCCATAAAGCCCCATCTCTCTTATTCTGTCACATATCCTTCTCATATCCTCCGGGCTATCCCCCCTGTGTTATACAATGTTCTTCCGTCTTCTCTTCCGTCTTCCTGCCGGTTTTCCATCCGGTTTATAGTTGCCTTGGTTTCCTGAAGGCATACTGCTTTATTTCAGCCCGAGAAATTTAGAATTGCCTCTTCTCCAATTCGTAAAGGTTATAAGGGATGATATGTCCATATGGTCATTGCCGTCTTCATCTCCGGGCAGTAAGGTGCCTTCCGCATAGGAGCGAAAGTATCTGTTAATATCCGGATCATTTGCACTCAGTATTTTCCTGACCGAATCAACGGAAGCGCTTACCGAGGCCATGCTTTCCAGTCTGACATCCCCGCCCGCTATAATAAGGCCTTCAAAGCTTCCTGAAAGCCTTACGGTACCTGTAGCTATAACGATACCTTTTCTTCCCATTCCGGGAAGGGAAGAATCATAAGGAATTTCAAATTCATATTCATATGGGGTTCCGACGGCATTATTTACAATGTATACAATATAATCTCCCACTGTCTTTACTTCATAGCCCGTGATATCCGACATCAGGTTTTGCGTATGTATTATGGAATTAAACAGGGAGTTCTCATCATATGCAGCCTTGCCGTTGAACGGCTCAAGATGGTACATCAAAGATTTATACTGCATGGAAAGCCGGTTGGATATTCTGATAAGCGCATTAAGGGAATCCGAATTGCCGCTAATATACGGATTCAAATCAATATTTCCCGGAAGCAGGCTGCTTAAATCAGATGAATTATAGGTATATATATTGCCCGAGGACATCATACTTCTTAAGGTCTCATTAATAAGGATGCTGTCAACATTGTCCTCAATCTGTCTGTCAATATCATAGATGTCAGTCCCTTCCCCGTTTTTATAGAGTTCATAATATTTCATCAGGTACTCATTGGCATGGGAGCGGGACTTGAATTTAAGATAGTAATACACATAGCCCTGTCCTCCGGGCAGGTGGTAAAACAGCCTGGAAGCACCGTCAGCATAATCCTGAAGCCGGATTGGGAACTCCTGTTCAACAGCCTTCTCAAAATCAACCTCAGGCTCTGATTGGGGATTTGAATGAAAATCGGTATAAATATCTTCCGGAACAGGGTTAATGCCGCACCACAGGTATCCGGCAGGCACCAGATAGATGTATTGGCCGTCCTTAATCGATACGGATTCTCCGGTATATATATCCTTCGTGACGCTTCCGCCCGGCCCCGGATCCAGATACGCCCTCCCGGCTATGAACAGGGTATCAAGGCCGGATAAATCCAGGGTGCAATCCCTTCCGTTTATAATTATTGAACTGCTGCCTGACGCATTGATTTCTGCTTCTGCGCCTGCCGCACCCCCTGACCCGGCTGCATCCATATCCGATAAGCTATCGAATACAGGATCCTTATAGGTGTTGAAGCTGAAGCCGTAATACTCCCCTGCCAGCTTGATACTGCTTGCGCTTGCGTTCAGGGTCACGTCATCGGCAACATGGCAGCTCCCGGATATGTCAATTGTGGTGCTGTCCGAAGTGTCAGAGCCTTTCAGCGTCATGATATTTCCTGCCCAGACCGATGAATCGGCATCCACCTTAAGGCGGCTGCGTTCTCTTACCCTTATGTCGCCCCTGGTTATCAGCTTAGGTGCATTGGTGATATGCATGGAGGATGAATTATCAAGGAATATTCCTCCCTCCCCCGAGTATATGCATCCGTTAACAGCAACATCCACTGCCGTATTAAGCAGTATTCCGTTATCTGCTATTATCCCGAACTGTGCAAAGGCAGGGTTATATCCTGCTGCCTGCATGCTTTTATAATCCGGCGTGCTGATTACAATATCCGTAATCAGGCTGGTGCGCAGCTGCTCCGCATCCATGTATGATATGCTGATGTTTCTTAATATCATATACTGAGGATTATCCTGGTTAATATCATCCTTTTCCAGAATATTTTCGCCCTGCATGGTAACCAGTACTGCCGGTGTATTGGTAAGAAATGATCTGATCAGATCAAGGCTGTATAATCCGCTTCCCGGCATTGCAGCAAGATTGCTCTCCATTTCCTCTATGAATTGCCCGGCCATTAACTTTTGTTTTTCTTCGTCCGTACTGTTTAAATAGTTTTCCATGACATTAACATAGGCCTCGGAGCAAGCCAAAGCCACATATGCCTCAATACCGGTCCTTATTTCCTCAAGGGCTGCTTCCGCCAGGTAAAAGCTTCTCTTATTCCTGTGTTCTGCCGTTTTCAACTCATTATTAACTGCTGCCATATGCAGTAATACAAAGCACAGCATCATAAGAAACGCCGAACAGGCAATAACAAGAACAAAGGATGTACCCCGGTTATCCTTAAAAAAATTCTTATCTGTTCCCATTGCTTTATACCCCTTTGGCTGATTCCATCTCCAAAACCAGGGCTTCCTGCCTGAAGCCTTCCCCCGCCTTATAAAGCTGCACCTTTAGCATGTAAATTCGGTTCCATTCACTGACCTGTTTGACCGGCTCCGACACATATCCCGGAAAGTCCGCATTGCAATATAAGTTGACACCCGGAGGAAGCGGATCGATCGATGCTGATATTTCAGCCACTCCGGATAAATTCTGTCTGTATAGAAAAATATCTGTTTCACCGGGTAATGAAGGATCCCTGCTGACGGAAACATTCACCCTTGAGAAGGGATTATAAAAGACATACAGGCTTTTACCCTCCTTCAATATGCCCCGGGCAAGGACAGGAAATTCAGCTGTTCCGCAGCCGTCATATGCTGTGCATGAGAACTCCATGACAACCTCGGCTAAAACATCTGCCGCAGGCTTGCTGATATTTATCCTGATATTGCATTCAAGTTGTGCTCTTATCTCCTCCATTGTGTGATATGTTATGCTGAAGGGTACCTCGTCGTCCCGGTGCAGCTGCTCCTGTTCCATGCAATAATAGATATGATTGGTATAAAGAGTAAAGGCTGCCATCTCAGCTTCACCGGTCTGCATGGCTACAGCATGGCCTGACCCGCTAATATTGCAAAGCAGGGGCATTCTGACAGTATTGTGGCCGGTGGGGTTGCCTGACGAATCCGTACCCCTGTATGCTGTTCCGTCAATTGTTATGATAAAATCATAATACTCCCTGCCTATTTTGACGCTTTCCATGGCATAGTAACAGGGCCGGTTATACTTCTCCCTGAAATCATATATATAATGCGTACCGTTTCCATCGGTAACTACCGACCTGATGCAGCTTTGCTCACCTTCGGCAACCCTGGTAAAGCTGCCAGCTCCATCCGGCTCAGCCTCATATATAATCTGCCCGGGCCGGATCTCACAGATTGCCTGTCCGGCCTCGGGATAATTAAAGAATCTTGCTATGTCCTCAATGGAATATTGCTTTATATTTTCCATTATATTCTGAGCTTCTTCCGTCTGCTGCTGCCGCATTCCGGCCTCACTGCTAAGTCTGGCAGAGACAATAAAGCCATGCAGCAAAGGAGAAGTAAGGATGGCTATCAGAAGTATGCTTATTACCAATTCAATAAATGAAACGCCGTAATTATCTGCCGAAAGCTTCCGGCAGTGATGCCGTCCATGCTTCATAAATCTTCCCCCGCATGAATTATTTCACAGCATGAGTTATTTCACTCCACCATAAAGCTCAAACGTACTGAAGATATTGCTTGTGCCTATATCAATTCCGTCAAAATCAGGCTCTTCATAATCACCCTCAATACCCTCCAATGCATACAGCTTAATTGTCATAATACCCGTAAGATTACCGGTCGCATTGTCGAAGGAAGCCGTAAGCTCACCGACATTCATTCTTTCCTTGTTATTTGCAATCAGGCTCAGGCATTTTTTTAGACCTGAATAAGTGGCCTGATAGCTGATGGAAACGGCTGTCTTGTAACCTGTTATGTTAAAATCCTGCTTTTCGGAAGCAGCGCCATAAGGAACGGGTGCCTGCCCGGATGGGGCTGTATTGCCCCCTGACATGGCTGCAGTATTCTGAGATAAAGCTGTTCCATCGAAGGGCGAAGTATTCGATACCCTGTCCGGTGTATAAAACGGGGATATGTCATGAAAGGATATGGATGTCAGCTTCATTCCCGATAATTGCGTCAAATATATAATAAACATCATACTTTTTTCCTGGGTTATCGCAGGAGGAAATCTTGACAGTATCAGCTCCGTCTTATCCTTAAGCCTGGCTGTTTCGACGATTATCTCATCTTTTCTGAGCTGCTTTTGCAATAATTCATTTTTTTGGATTGCCATATTGGAATTCTCATTCCTAAGACCGGATGCTTTTCTGTGAAAGCGCTGATAGCCGGACTGATAGGCGCCAAATAATATCGCCATAATCAGAACTGCCAAAAGCAGCTTTATCTCACGGTCCGACATTCTTCTCATTCTCATAATATTGCTCCCCGATGCCATATACTCCGGTAACAACAAATTTAACCGTCTTTACCTTGTTTTCATCCTCCAGAAGGGTAATTGCTCCGGCATTAATCTGTGACAGCAGCGGAATTGCTTTTAACTGCCTGATAGTTGCGGCAGCCGTAAGCTCGGAGCTTGTCCGAAGACTTAAGGTGATGCCGGAGGAATTGACACTTAGAGTCTCAACTGTCGCTTCCGCCGGCAGCCTTTTTTCAAGCTCATCAAGCAAATTTACCAGTTCATCGTTGGGGCTTTCGGTTAAGGCGTAAACTTCGCTTGTCCTCCTGTACCTTTCCTTCTGGGCGGCATGCTCATCGTAAATCAAATTAATCTCAGACAGACGGATTATTTCGTCTTTGAGAGCATCATTCTTCATTTTCTCCGATCGATAGGAAAGATACGAGCTTATAATGAGTATAGCTCCTACTGCAACGCTGGCCGACAAGGCAAGGAGGAAATTATGTATGCTTCCGCTTTTTCTGTACTTCTCCAAAAACTTGTGCGGTACGAAGTTTACCGGACTGACAGCCGCACCGATGCAGCATAAGTATTCTTCCTTTTCTGCCTCGCTTAAGCTTAACCCGCTATGAAATCTGATATTATCCCGAATTGCAAGGCTTTTTGCCTCAATACCGAGCTGCTGTTTTATCAGGGCCTGAAATCCGGGCATATTCAGCACTTGCCCGTTAATATATACCGAGCTTATCCTCTTATTTTCTTTTCTTGTATAGTACTCTATTATTCTTGTGATATCATTGACCAGATCGGCAAGCCTGCTGTCATCGCCTTTATAATCTGAAGCCAGAGCTTCGGAACCGTAGGATAAGCTTCTTGGCAGGCTGAGCATTCCGTTCTCCATCACATTCAGAAATGTTATCCTGCTGCCCACCCGGACAATAAGACTGGCTTCATTGCCGGAATTCAGTGAATACGCCTGACTGGAGCTGTTGCCGGCATAATCAATTGCCGCCGTTTCACCTCCAAGCCTCCCGGCTATGTCGTAATAATCCTTTACCATGTTCTCCGGAGCCGCCAGCACGAACAGTCGAAGGGATCTGTCCCTTCCGTCGTTGACTTTCCCTACTACGCTGTAGGTGCTTATGAATTCAGAGATATCTACAGGAAAATATTCGGTAAAATTGGCATTTACCACATCCTGTATCCGGTTATCCCTGACAAAGGGTATCACGGCTTCCCTGCATGCTATTTTCGTCGAAGCAATGGTGAATATAAGCCTGTTCACCTTAATGCCGGCCTCCTTCAGCTTTTCCTTAAGAGCCCCGGCAATGGCATCCCTGTCTCTGATATATCCGTCCTCTATGGCGTTCTTCGGGGTATCGAAGCTGATGCAGCGATATACGTGAATCTGCCTTTTGCTGCAATC
This sequence comes from Lachnoclostridium sp. UBA1434, assembly GCA_002329645.1. Lineage (GTDB taxonomy): Bacteria > Bacillota > Clostridia > Lachnospirales > Lachnospiraceae > Mobilitalea. Next base: position 23,813 of record DCTS01000072.1, read on the forward strand.
CGCCTCGCAAATTCTAACCTTAGATGCTTCAAGCTCAATACAGACAACTCTGTTGAACATGCTTATCCTCCCGTGCCTTGAATACTTTTAAGTATCCTGTTGAAAAAACAATTAATAGATTAATAAGATAGATTAGTAATTAATTATTGACAAAATTGCTCCCGATTACGGGATACAGCATATTATCCGCACTAATGGCGGGTGTGCCTGACGTCTCGGCAACGGCGTAAATGCTGTATGAGTTCTTATCATTCGCTAAGTCAATATAGAAGTCGTTATAACCCCTTGTCTTGGGAGTCGGATTGGTTGAACCGCCGCCAAGTACTGCCTTTATAGCTGTTTGAAAGGCATTTCCGCCGGCTACGCATTCCGAAAGGAATGTGTCATCTGCATCGTCATAAGCTGTTTCCTGAGCCAGCGCCGTATTGACTGCCGTTGCTATCGACTGGGCCATCTCTACGTCTGAGCTTTTTCTGGACTGTGCGATATACCTTATAAGCTGCGGAGCAAGAGCTCCTGCAAGAATTGCCATTATTGCTATTGCAATAATGATTTCAACCAATGAAAAGCCTTTGTTGTTTCCTTTTGTTTTCTTCCTCATTACTTTACACTCCTTTTATAGTATTTTTAATTATTACCTTGCGTCTGTCGTCTGCCTGCTATCTGTCTGTCGTCTGCTGCCGTCTGCCTGTAGTCTCTTGTCCGGTGCCTGCTTGTCATTTGACCGCAGCTTGTCCGTTGTTTTATGCTTTATTATGAAATATTGCTGCTGCCCAGTGACTGATATAAAGACATCATAGGCTGCATCATAGCCATAATGAGCACTCCCACAATTAAGGCAAGTATTATGATAATCATCGGTTCCATGGCTGCGGTCAGGGCTTCCGTAGTAAACTTAACTTCCTCGTCGTAATAATCGGCAGCCTTGTTCAGCATATTCGGCATATCACCCGTATCCTCCCCGATTTTAATCATGTCGCATACCAGAGGCGGGAAAACGCCTGAACTGTTAATCGGAACCGACAGGGGCATACCCCTTTCCACATTCTCCCCGGCCTCTAAAACCGCCTGCCTGATTATCAGGTTGTCCAGTGTCATGGCCGTTATTTCAAGGGCTTTTATCATATGAACCCCGGTTGATAATAATGTGCTTAAGGTTCTGCAAAATCCTGAGGACATTGCCTTCACTGTCAGGCTTCCGAACATGGGAAGCCTCATACCAATCCTGGATATAAGCATCTTTCCGGAGGGAGAACGCTTTAGCATCCGGTAGGATATAATGAGAATGGCAACGGACAGCAGTATCAGATACCATCTTGCGGCAAAAAAATTGCTTATTCCCATTACAAATCTGGTCATAAAGGGCAGCTTAATATCCATACCTGCAAACATTTCAATAAAATTCGGTATTACGGCAATCATCATGATGAAAATAACAGCAGCGGCAACGACCGACACAATGATCGGATATATCATTGCCTTCTTAACCTGATTCTTAAGCCTTGCGGAATTGCCAAAATGAGCTGCCATTCTTTCAAATACAATGTCCATACTGCCGGAGGCCTCTCCTGCTTCAACCATATGTACCAAAATCGGCGGAAATATCTTCTCATGCTCCAGCATGGCATTTGTCAGGGTTTCTCCCTTTTCCACAGCAACCTGTATATTGCTTATTGCCCCTGACAGCGCCTTGTTCCTGGTCTGCCTTGCCATCATCAAAAGTGCATTTTTAATGGCAACTCCTGCCTTCAATATACTTGCAAATTGTCTGCAGAACACGCTTAAGTCCCTTGCCCCGACCGGCTTTGAAAGCCTAAAGCGGATATCCCTGTCAATAGCTGTCTGTACCATGACGGATATCGGAATATTTCCCTCAAGTCGAATTGCCTTTTTAGCCTCCTCTTCGCTTGCAGCCTCAATTGTCCCCCTTAGTTCCTTACCCTGCCTGTTAATTGAAACATAAGCAAAGCTTGACATATTAAAGCCTCCGTTCTTATTCCTTAAAGGACAATTTCTTCATCTCGCATATTGAGGTTATCCCCTCTCTTACATATCTTATTGCACTCATTTGCAGAGTGCTCATGCCTTCCTTCACTGCTTGCCCGTCAATCAGCTTAGAGCTGCCCCCGTGGCTTATTAATTCCCTTATTGAATCAGTGACCTTCATTATCTCAAATACGCCTGTCCTGCCATGATAACCCGTATTGTTGCACAGTATGCAGCCGCTTGCCTCATATATTATCTGCTCCTTATCCCTGCCTATGCCTAGAAGCTCCTTCTCCGCATCATCCGCCTGCCTGGGCTTTTTACATGCAGGGCACAGTACCCTGATTAAGCGTTGTGCAATAATTCCTATGACTGCATCCGCCAGTAAATACGGTTCTATTCCCATATCAATGAGCCTGTTTATTGTACTTGACGCATTATTGGTGTGAAGAGTGCTGATAACCAGGTGCCCTGTTATGGACGCTCTAACGGCAATACTGGCCGTTTCACTGTCTCTTATTTCACCTATCATGATAATATTAGGATCCTGGCGAAGTATTGAGCGGAGGGCATTTGCAAAGGACAAGCCTGTTTTTGTATTAACCTGCACCTGGTTTATTCCTTCAATTGTCGCCTCCACCGGATCCTCAACCGTTATGATATTTACATTCGGCTTGTTCAGCTCGCTGATTGCCGTATATAATGTGGTGGATTTGCCGCTTCCGGTGGGACCGGTTACGAGTATGATCCCAAAAGGGTTGGACAATAAGCTGTTGAAGCATTCCAGCTCGTATCCGGTAAAGCCCAGATCCTTTTTTGTCTTCGTAAAGCTTCTTTTTGAAGCTATACGCATTACAATCTTTTCTCCGAACACTGTCGGCAGTATCGATACCCGGATATCGTAATCCAAGCGGTCAATCTGCATGGTAATCCGGCCGTCCTGGGGGTTGCGCTTCTCGGATATGTCCAGATTACTGATAATCTTAATCCTTGTTACGATTGCAGATAAAAGGTTAATCTCATATCTCATGGCTTCATACAATGAACCGTCAATCCGGTACCTTACTCTGATCTCCCTTTCCATGGGCTCAATATGAATATCACTTGCCCTCTGCCTGATGGCCTGCTCTATTGTAGTATTTACAAGGATTACTATCGGTGATTGGCTGATGTCGTTATTTGCCTGCCGGTCTTCTTCCCGCTCCTTAATCTGCTTTTCCTTCTCACGGTTGTATCTTTGCGCTGCGGCTTCGGCCTGCTTATTGCCGTAAAAGCGGTCAATTGCCGCAATGATATCCCCGGGGGTTGCAATTACTGCCTCTATCTGCATGTTTGTAATCATGCGCATATCATCAATCGCATTAAAATCCAGAGGATCCGACACAGCTATCCTGAGAACTGAAGGATCACGGGGACTTATTTCAAAGGGAATAAGCCTGTGCTTTCTTAATACCTGTTCATTTGCCATATTTACTATGTCTTCTTCGATATGTAATCCGGCCAGCCGGATGAAATCCATGCCAAGCTGTGCCCTGAGAGTCTGCGCTATTGTTATCTCATCCGTATATCCCAAATCCACCAGAAGCTCTCCAAGCCGCTGCTTTCGCTTTGTCTGCTCCGACAGGGCATACTCAAGCTGCCCGGCAGTGATAACACCCTCCTCAACCAGCATGTTCCCCAGCCTTTTTTTTATCCTATGGCAGTTCATACTTCCTCCAATGTCCGGTCCGCTTATTCACAAAACAATAATTTTAGTTAATTAGAGCGCAAATATGTTATAATAATACCGGATGGTTTATAAAACTACGTCAAATGGGTTTTATATTCAGCTATGTATCCTATTATACATATTTTGTAAATTATGTCAATTATTTACAGTTAAAAACTGGGTATTTTCATCTTGCTTTTCTCTAAATAATAGATTCATTTCAGCATGGATTTAGATATACCGACATCATATCTTATAAAGTCGCGTAATAACCGGCTTATTAATCATGGTCGAAGCAGGCTATCCTTCCATGTACAAATGCATTATCAAAAAAATTCCAACCAGATAATAAAAAACATGTAACCTTTTGGACAGTTAAAGGGTGTATATAGTGAAAGGGGAGGGGATACAAGGTGCAGCCAGAGATAAATTCGTTGTGCGCAGACGAAGATTTTATACGTACATACCAAAATTATAAGCGTAATGTTTACGGTATTGCATTCAGCTATACCAAAAATAGCGCGGATGCCCATGACATAGTCCAGGATGTCTTTATGAAGTATTTGGTCAGTCGTAAGACATTTAACGGAGATGAACACATTAAGGCATGGTTAATCCGTGTTACTGTAAACAGATGCAAAAAGCACCTGCTTTCCGCCTGGTTAAAGAAGACCGTACCTCTTGACGAGGCTATCCCTATTGAAACAAAGGAGGACTCTGAGCTTTTTGAGGCAGTGATGGAACTGCCTGACAATTATCGCATTGTTGTACACCTGCATTATTATGAGGGGTATTCGATATCGGAAATGTCATCAATTCTCGGTATAAAGGAAAGTGCGTTAAAGGTACGCCTCATGAGAGCAAGAAATATGTTAAAGCTTAAATTAAAGGAGGGTTGGATGGATGAATAACAGTGATAAATACAAAAAAGCTTTTGATGCTTTTCACTCGGCATCACTGGATGATGAAAAAATACTGGATACGGATAAGTCGAACAAAAAATCAAACAGGCATATATTTAACAGATGGGCAATCACAGTCGCTTCATTTATTGTCATATTAAGCACGGTCTCTCTCGTGGCATCTGCAGCCGGCTGGCGTATAGGAGATATATTCAGAATAGGTTTTAACGACGATAAAAGTGCTGATTTGATCGAAGAGGGTACCGTACAGGAGCTTGAGCTGGTAAATGAGAATGATGATTTTACATTAAAGCTTATAACCTTTACCGGAGATAAGGAAACTCATATAGCTATGTTTGAGTTAATTCCGAAAGCAAAATGGAGCGAAGTAAGCGAAATCCGGCTTATCGGACAGACATTTTGTCCTTGTATTCTTGAAGCAGAAGCTTTTGATAAGTATGGCTTCCATACAGCTAAAGGATTCGAGCTTACCTACGACGAGGATAAAAATGCCTACTATTTTAGTTACAAGCTGCCCCCTTATTGGGTAAGGGACGTCCAGGACGAGGATATAATTCTGCGAATTGCAGGTATTGACGTCATAGACAGAAACGGATTCTCGGATTACTTTGACTGCGAGATGTTCTTTCGGTTTACTCCCGACAGGTCCATGCTGAAGCCGTCAATAAAGGTTACCCTTAATAAACAGATATCAAAGATGGTATATGAGTATTCATCTATACCTCTAAATGATGGCAACGGCTTTTATAATGGTGAAATAATAGCTAATACAGCTGAAAAATCAATAATTATAACCGACGTTGTCTTCTCAGGCTATAAAACCATAGTAAACGGAATTATCCCTGATGACAAAGATCCGGTATATAAAGCTGGTCTTATATGGGATCAGTTTACCGAACCGAAGTTCATAACAGAGCATTATTATAATGGGCTGGAGAACAAATATTATTATGAATGTGTACTGATTAGTAACGAAGAACGTATCCGCCTGTTTGTGGATGATATGGAAATACCACTTATTGAGGAATCGCTTATTTACATGCCCGGCAAGGGTCATGATGATAATGGCAAATCACTGACAGAAGGTGATTATGGGTGTGCAATTGAGTTTGAAGGATTTGATTACGAAAGCGCCGGTAAGGTAGAGATACGCTTTGGCGATGAGATTATAACCATCAAATAATTGATGCTTCCTATTTCAAGACCCGTTAGAATATCCCGGCATTCAAGCAGTTAAGCTTCTTAAATCTGCTGTGAATACCGGGATATATTTTATTAGTTACCCGGAAGTTGCATATACTTGATATTTCTTTTGTTTTAATGGGTAAATTCTCTGTAAGGCGTTTTTCTTTTTCTGTTGATTTCATCAATAATAAGCCCGTCAGCTATGTAAAAGCCATATTTCTTATCAACTGCGGGGGAAAAGCGGATGTGCGCCTTCACTGATATGCCTTCATCTATTTTCCATAAATCATCAAAGACTGATGTGCTATTCTCCATCTAATCACCCTGCTTATCTTCTAAAAGGGGCTCATACATCATTAATGCATGATTTTCTGTCACATACTCATCCGAAATTTCATTACCCTTGTCGTCGTAAATCTTTCTATATATTACATTGTGTCTGCTGTATAAGCCAAACAGTTCTCTTTTTATGTAATGCTCCTTCTCATATACCTGATACCTTTCCGTTGGTTTGACATCACATCTTAATTCTCCGCAAAGCATAGAGTCTGTCAGCCATATATTAAGCTGGAAGGGATGGCTGGTATCGTTACGTATCATTAAATCCCGGTAATTATATACACAGGTTGCACCACTGCCAAATGGCTGTGTTCTGTTGCTGTCAGGAAATACATCATAGCTGTGCCTGTGCCTCTCCACTATCGTAAGGGGGCTATGCAGCGCCATCCAATAAATCAGATTTGACAGCTGGCATAATCCCCCGCCAATACCTGCCTTTATGGTTCCGCAGAATAAAACCATTCCTTCCTTATATCCCTTTCTTCTCGTGGGTTTTCCTATTGCTCTCCAATAAGAAAAGGTTTCTCCCGGCTTAATTATTATCCGATTGATTTTATCGGCGGCCAGCCTAAGGTTATCGATTTTATTATATTGAAGCTGCATATTAACGCCTCGCAAGCTGCGTAACAGGGGTGTGCTATGCGCCTTATAAATATATTGATATGTATTAGTATCTTTTTTCAGAGCAAACTGTACACCTCCGAATATCCAATACATTCTTCTGCGCAGTTTGTAATAATACTTGCCGATAAGTATCCTGACTGCAGTTCTCTTCCTGGGGGATAAATTATTCTTCTGTACACGTTTATCCATATGTCTCCTCTTGCTAATAATGGTTCTTGTTCAACTATATTATAGTTATCAGGAAATATTAACCACATAGATGTATCATACTCATTTTTTAATACTTTGTCAAAATCAGAACAATCATTCTCTGAGAAACTAATTCTGTATCCTATATTATTAATTTACAGTCTGTCAATAAGTGTCCTTGCATTGTTTATTTAAATCTTACAATGAAAAAAAGCCCTAAGCTGTAATGCTCAAGGCTTTGATTTATCTTATTTAGTTTTATTGACCAGTCTGCACGGAAAATGTTTTCTATCTGTTCCAAACCCTTTTCAGGTCAAGC
>DCTS01000101.1:0-13932 GCA_002329645.1 Lachnoclostridium sp. UBA1434
AAACTGTATGGGATTGATACCTACGGCTGTTGCAACGGGGAGCAGTATAGGGACCAATATTGTTATAATGACGATATTGTCTACGAAGCAGCCCAGGAAAAGAACTACTATTGCTACTATAGTAAGGATTATGATTGGACTTGTCGTGATGCTAGTTATGAATGCACTGATCGCAGTGGGCATTCCTGCAAAGGCCAAAATCCATCCCATAGGGAATCCGATTGCACATATCAAAAGCGGCAGGGCTGAGAGTAAAGCAACTTCCTTAAGGCTTGACCATATAAGCTTTAAGGAAAGCTGTCTTGTTATGACTCCCACAATAAGCGCATAAAAGACGCATATAACGCCTGCCTCCGTTGAGGTGAAGACGCCTGTTCCTGTCCCGCCAAGAATGATAAGGGGAATCGCAAGCGACGGCAATGCCTTGTATGCAACCTGCAGGCTCTCCTTAAAGTTAAGATGCTTGGTTTTCGGGAAGTTATATTTCTTTGTCATGTAAAATACCTGAACCATCTGCATAATGCCAATTACTATCCCGGGCAATATACCGCCCAAAAACATGCCGGCAACGGATACATTTGCAACAGAACCAAGAACCAGCATGGGTATGCTCGGAGGAATGATGACGCCTATTGTAGAAGACGCGCATGTAACGCCAAGTGTTACCTTTGACGGATATCCTTCTTCCTCCATCTGATTAATCATAATCGAACCTATGCTTGCCGTATCCGCCTGTGAAGAGCCCGACATACCGGCGAAAAGCATGCTGTCCAATACGTTCATATAGGCCAGTCCGCCCTTTACCCTTCCGAAGAATAACCTGCAGAATTCCACTAATTTATCAGACAGGTTGCCGTTATTCATATGGGATTTATATGCATCTACAAGCCCCGAATAATAAAAAACCTGCTGCAGCCAGCAGGTTTTTATATATTGTCAAATAATTATATTTTGCATATATTGGTAATTAAGAATTCCTCTCTCGAGGTAAAGGTTAGAATGGTCCGGCCTGACTGGGGCAAATTTATAGAGAATTTATCTCAAAAAGAGAGTTGACGAGAAGCCATAGCTGGGGATTAAACTGCATTATATTCCATATGAAGATTCCATTCAGCCNNTAGCCCGAATTCATTTACCAGCTTTAAATACTCATAAATACTGCGGGCATCCCTGAAGCGTACAATATATTCCCTGTCTGTTATAAAATGAAAATATGCAGTTTCTGAAATTTCATCATAGTGTATTTCAGCATTCATGGTTTTTGACAGCTCAACTGCCGAGTTACCTGAGATTGCAAGTCCTCTTGAAACCCCAAGGACAAAAGGAAGCTCCCATATATAGCCCAGAACAGGTATGCCTATATATATCATTTCCGGCGGAAATCTGTCGGATAACCCACAGACATATCTTCTTATATCGTCAAATGAGATAATACCCGTAGGAATTCCAATGAAATTACCCCACTCGTATGTCATCATAAACAACCCGTCTATGCTTTGAATAAGCCTCGTATAATCAAAGCCTTCGTACACAGTGCCCGTCATTAATTCAAATGAGCTTAAGCTCATTGTATTAAACACTATTTCAAAGCCTGCACTCTTTACCCTGTTTGAAAACCTGGTCATAAATTCCACGAAATTATTGCGATTTTGCGGATATATATATGTGACATTGAAATTAACACCGTAATAACCCTTTGCCCTTAATACATTAATCACATTATAGATTAATTGATTCTGGCTTTCCCGGCTGATAAGAACATTCTGCAATATATTACTTTCATTGTCCTGTTGTCCAAAATCCTCCGCACTTAGCATCATAACAGGCGCAACCCGATACTCCCTGGCAAGTTCAATTACCCTTGCATCATCAAGATTACTAACTTCACCTTCGTTGTTAAAGAAATAGCTGTAAATTGTCAGATACGTCAGGAAGGGCAATGTCTTTATTAATGTATCCATATTTATATACGGATACGTATAGCCATAGGTGGAAAGCCTTCCCTCCTTTTCATCCATGTAGCTTATTACCAGTTCTTCTCCCTGATAAATAAACTCTCTGTCCGAAAGAAATGGATTATTTCTTAATAATTGAATCACGGAAGTCCCGTACATGCTTGCAATTTCGCTTAATGTGTCCCCCTCCAGAACAGTATGGGTTACCCGGGGAAACAAGATAACCAGAGCCTTCCCGACAGCTAAATTATCAGGATTTCTTACCTCATTATCAAGTATCAGTCTCTCCGCCGATACGCCATATCTTTCCGCAATTTCACTAATTGTTTCGCCGGCCTGCACTACATGAATAACCATACCAACACCAGAATACCAGACTTATAATTAATATATGAAACTAAAATATATATGTTTCTGTTAATACCGCCTGGCAGGGCTTCTAAAGTCCAACTTTTGCAGGTTAATCTATCAGCGTATACATTTGGATGCTTTCAATCTTCTTATCCTTTATATGAAAGTTCATAACATCCCAATAATTAGCCGGTTCGTATCTGTAATCGTCCTCTTGGTCGCTCAATTCTCCTCCCAGGAGATTTCCCTCGGGATAAGCCTCCTTAAGCTCTTCAAAGCTGTCTCCTGCTTTGATGCCCCTTACTGTCGGAAACTTTGAATCTGTGATTTCAATACTGAAGATAAATGCCTTATCATCTTCCTTCGATCCAATGGTTTTAATAATAAGCCCCGGATATTGATAATGCTTTTCTGTCTTACCTATAAGCTGATCCATATTTCGTCCGTCATCTGCAGAATAAGTGTGTTCGCTTATCATGTCAGCCTTTCCAAGCATGCTCTCAATAACCTCATCATTTACTTCATTTGAAATACCGATTATGTGCTCATTGAATACGAAAGCAAGCTGTTTTACAGGATCATTATCGTCAATTATATCGTCATCTATATCCTTATTTATATCCTCCCCGGAATCTGCAGTACCGGTATCGTCCTCCTCCTGTCCGGATGTCTCCTGTGAGTCCGGTACATTATCTTCCTGTTGTGAGTTCTCCTGTTCAGGTAAGTTATCTTCCTGTTGCGGCATCCCCTGTGAGTCCGGTGAGTTATCATCCTCTTGGGTATTCTCCCGGGAGTCGGTCAAATTGTCCTTCCGGTCAGATATCTCTTGTGAGGCTGAGGGATCGTCTGATTTTTCTAAGGAACCTGTAGTTTTACCAGCTTCATCGTCTTTTTTATCCTTCGGATTTGTCAGTAATACAACTATTATTGCTGCTGCGATAATAATTACGGCAATTATTGCCCAGAATATGACCTTTTTAGTATTTGACATGTATCTCCTCCCTTTATATTACCCTGACCATATGCACAATTGCTCCATTTAATATATGCTTTACCGTATAAAGTATTACTGCGGAGTATCTGACTGCTTACTTAATACTTTAAGGGCGTTGGCGCCCAGTACAACCACCCATATATCAGCTGAATATATGAATATTCTTTGAAGAATGCCGACATGCCTGACAAAATAAATTTCGGCAAAGGCTAAAATGCAGACCACATATACAACCCAGAAGAAAGCTTGCATAATCCATGAAAATCGAACAAGCCTGCTCCATGACTTATCCTTCTTCATCCTGCCAGCCAAAGCCAGCGGTGAGAAGATAACGGCTGATATTCCAATAAAGCTTACCAGGATATGCATCATTCCTGCAAAGGTTTCTTCGGCCGCATCCATAGGAAAGATTGCAGAGCCTATGGAATCCAGCAAGCCGTACAGGAATATGAATAGCGGACCCAGGATTGAAAAACGCCCTGATTTGTTAATCACACAATTAAGGCCAATTGAAAAAAGCATCAGTGCTGCTCCGCTGATGATCCACCAGATAGAAACGATAGTCGACGTGATGCCGGGTATGATGCCAAATTCACTTACATACTGTGTTATGCTGTTATAATTGGGTACTATGAGATCAAGAACGATGATAAACAAGGTGTTTAATATGCAGGCCAGAATTCCCGTCAGAATTAATATGCGTATAATGCCTCTGTTCCTTATGATAACTCCCCCTTGTCATCTTTTTCCTCAAGCATATCTGTCAGAGTAATATTTGTCAATACCCGGGCATAGGTAAATATCAATGACTTTTAAGAAAGGCAATGATCTTTAGGCAATATTTACCATATGATAGTTATAATCAGCATATTTACATATATTGGTAATTACATTATAATGATTATACAATTATAAATTTTTAATAGAACGGGGGAAAATTTATGAATCGTAAAAAAATCTTTTCAAAGCTTATGGTATGCCTGCTATTAGTGGCATGTGTGGTTTCAGGACCGACCTATAATGCAACCGCTACACCCTACACAGTAATATCCTCATACAATCAGGTAAGAACCAGATACATTAATACCATTTACCCGAACGTAAAAATATATACTGCCGAAGACCTTGATTTATCAGAATTAGTTATTACTTATTGGTTTGTCGTCGATAATGATTATGATGATTTTGAGCAATTCTTTTGCGACTATGCCCACATGAGCGGGCCTTATCAAAACAAGAACATAACTTCAAAGGTACATGGCTTTTTCCAGGATGTTACCAGACCCAGGCCTGACGGAAAACCTCAAACAGTATACACACATATTGTTAATATATACTTTGATGACAGTGCAGGAACCCTGAAGGCAGGTTCAACGCTTGAGCTTAAGACCAGAATAGCAGCTCCCGACTGGAGTACATTTGACCAATACAATGATCCTTCATTTAACCCTACCGCAACAACCTACACAGTAGGCGATGACGTAATTGTATACTATATGGGGACTCCGCTTAATTAACACAGATATTACCTGCAGCAAGATGCAATATATATGCCATACAAAAAGGAGGCAGATTAATTTTGTCTGCTTCCTTTTTGTTACCTGCTAAATATTATGGTGATTTTGTACCTCCTCCAGTATTGCTGCCGTATCATCCCATAGCTTCTGAGGATTATCAACATACTCCAGCAGCCGTTCGTGAGGGTAGTATTCAAGCATATATTTGCCTATGGTATATGATATGGAGTATCCATCCGGCAGGCTTAAATAATGAAACATCAACTGCTCTTTCGTACAATCGATAGCCGCCAGAGGCATCGTCTGTCCCGACAGATTAATGGCCAGCGCTTCCCAGAACCACTCGCAGCCATATGCGTTAGGATTTAACGTCTGCTGGCAAATATGTACCAGCTCGTGAACAACTACCTGAATCCACCAGGACAGCGTTATATCTCTGTGTGTCTGCATCATTTTGCAATTATGAAGAGAAAGCATATTGATATTGCCATCGCTTGTATCACCGATTATCCAGTCCTGATAAGTATCCTTATATTTTAGAATATACCTGATGAATTCATTTTTATCGGAATAGATAATGATATTTGCCGGTTTCTTCAGCTTCTCGAGTATAAAAAAGGACAGCAAGTCATCCAGCCTATCCTGCAATGCATCGACTAAAGCCTCAATATGATCCTGCTCTGTTTCACTGTAATAAACAATAAAATTTTCAGTCCTATGTGTCCTCATATGAATCTCTCCATCGATAATTTGGGCTTATTCCTGAACGTACTCCAAAGTCAGGCTCAACATCACATAAATAAAAGTATGAGATTATATTGAAAACGTCATAACCTTCTTTATCTGGTTTATCATACTCAATTACCTTGCCGATCTCACCCTTGACAGATAATAATCTTGCCCCGCATTCCTCGTATATTTCCCTGGCAAGGGCATCTTCATACGTTTCACCTGCATCGACACCGCCTCCGGGAAATATATATTCTTCATCCTTTGCCGCATATATCATCAACAAGGTCCTGTCCTTAAGTATTACGCCTCTGACAGCTTCCCTGAAAAGCATCCTTCCCTCATAGTTTAAACCCTGCTTCCTGATTATTTCCTTAAGCAGCTTCATTTGCAATCCCCCCGAAATTAAATTATTCATGCTTTCCTTATAATGAGGCATAACGTATCCGCACTGCCGGTATACGGACTTCCGCTGACATCATCATAAATTCCGTGCATCTGAAATCCGAAAGGCGTCACCTCGCTTAGCAGCGTATCCTTAGTGTAAACCGTATCCCAAATAAGGTACTCGCGCAAATCATCCTCTGTAATTACCAGGACCTTGTGAACTGCAGCCCTATTGTTCATATAATAATACCAGGCTTCCAGGCATAAATACGGCTTGCTGCTCCAAAAGCCTCCGTTTTCATGGTACGACCATGATGTATGGTCGCTCTTGCCGCTGAAGATGCGCTCTGAGAAAACATCAAAGATAAACAGGCCGCCGGGCTTAAGCGCCCTGTGTATTCTGGATAGCAATGCCTTCCTGTCATCAGGGTTTAAGGCGGCATAATCACAGTAGATTAATGTGATTGCATCAAATTCCCCGTTGTAATCCAGCTCCAGATAATTTTGATAAATGTATTTGGTTTTTGAGTCGTGTTCCTTAGCATAGGCTATCGACCGCCTGGAATAATCAATTCCGGTTACATCATATCCTGCATCGGACAGTCTTTTTGTGTAAAGTCCGGGGCCGCAGCCCAAGTCAAGTATCCTGCTGCCCGCAGGAATGACGTTTGTAAGCCATTTAACCGAACGGTCTATAAAATCGTGCTTACGGCTTGCCGCCTCCCAATCCGGGTTAAGATGAGCTTCAAGCATCCCCTTTGAAATATGCTCATCATCCCAAAAAGGCTCATTGCTGCGCTGCCAGAGCTCGGGCTTTTTTAAATGTAAAAGCAGTGTATCATTCATATTTTNNTGGATCATTCATATTTTATCCTTCATCATTTTCTTATTTAATAATCTTATATCCCATAACCTGAAGATACAAGAATACGAATTTTATCTGTTCAATCTTAGCGTATTTTATTATTCAATCTTAAATGCTTCATAAGACTTCATGAGCATCTCAACCAAATCGTCCCTGCTTAAATTTCTTACCTCATCCTTCTGAAAAAAACGGTTCCAGCCAAAGCTGACCTTTTTCTTCTCCAAATCTGCAAAGTAACGATCTGCTATTTCTTCATATTCTTCTTCACTGATTACATTCCGGTCTTTATCCTGGCAGGTTATCTCGGGCTCTGTATCCGGATTTGTATATATGGTGGCTTTGTATGCAAGAAGAATTTCATTTATCCGCCCGTCTTCCAGGTATAATGCCCTCTTGTTATCGTAGTATTCGGCCGCACCATTTCTTAATAAATCGTCAAAGATATAATACATAATATCACTCTGAGGATCATAATAACCAGCCACGGTATCCGCCGCGATATCAGCCTCGGAANNCCCTCCCGGATCATATGCTCGCAGACATTCAATCCATCACAGGTTTCATTGACTTCATAAAACTTACTGTATGTATAAATTCCTGTTCCGCCGATATTGGATATTATAAGCTCCAGTCTGCCATTGCCATCCAAATCTGTTACGGTATAATGATACACATCATATATGTATTCTTCCGGTGCTGCCCATAAATCAATATTATCGGCNNGTGTCTCGTCTGTGCCGGGCTTATCGGTTGTGCCTGTAGTCTCGCCTTTTCCGGGTTCTCCGGCTGTGCCGGGTGTATCGGCTGAGCTTGGTTTATCGGTTGTGCCGGGTGTCTCGTCTGCGTCGTGCGTCTCATCCGACTGAGTATCATTTGTCTCTTTATCCTCCTGCAACACAGGAGTTGCATCATTTTCATCATTTGCGGTTTTCCGGCAGCCTGATAATATTATTGCAATTACTAACAGGCTTAATATTAATATTAATGCCTTTTTCATCTATAGGTTCCCTGCCTTTGTCTATATGGACATGTTTACTTGTGTCAATTCATTATACAATAATAAGCGGCAGATCACCATGCCTTTTTATCTGCACCCCCACCCATGCATCATAGATTAGTATAAAAAATAATGGTGAGCTTAGTTTAATTCTTTAATCGTTACTTTTACATAGTCTCCGGGCTGCTTGCCGATTTTGGCGCGGATATCCTTGCGCAGACCTATTATATAACACACGGAGCCATCGGGGTTCTTCACACCCATATTGACAATACTGCCGTCATATTGTTCACCGTCAAACGTAGCATGTACTTTAACTCTGCCCTTGCCAAACTCAGCTTTAACATCATAAGGGAAAATGACATATGCACCGTCCATATCCGGAACCTTATTGATAATAGCTTCAAATTCGTATATTTTTGAATTCATAGCATTAACCCCTCAATTTGACTAATAACATATAGCCGTACGCTCATGACTTCAGTCATAGGTAATGAGGGGCTGTCTCAAAACTAATTGCTTAATTAGCGAAGAAACAGCCCCTTTTAACATGTTGCGTATTGATTACTCCAGTTCAAATGCTCCGGTATAGAGCTGATAATACTGACCCTTTTTAGCCAGCAATTCCTCATGGTTACCCCGCTCTATGATACGGCCGTGATCCAGTACAATAATAACATCGGCGTTTTTAACCGTGGACAGGCGGTGGGCAATTACAAATACTGTCCTGCCCTTCATAAGGGCATCCATTCCGCGCTGGACGAAAGCCTCGGTTCTTGTATCAATCGAGGATGTGGCTTCATCCAGTATCATAACCGGGGGATCTGCAACCGCGGCCCTGGCTATGGATATCAACTGCCGCTGTCCCTGGGACAGGTTGGCACCGTTTTCGGTAAGCAGCGTATTATAGCCGTCCGGCAGCCGGCGGATGAAATCCTCCGCTCCTACAATCCTTGCTGCNNTTGGTATCCTGCAAGACCATGCCTATTGCACGACGCAGGTCTGATTTCTTAATCTTATTTATATTAATATTGTCATAACGAATCTTCCCGTCGGCAATATCATAAAAACGGTTTAGCAAATTCGTAATCGTAGTCTTTCCTGCGCCGGTTGCGCCGACAAATGCCACCTTTTGTCCCGGTTCTGCATAAAGGCTTATATCATGAAGGACGGTTTTCCCGGGTTCATATTCAAAATCCACATCAAATAATCTCACATCTCCCATTAATTTGGTGTATGTCACAGTGCCGTCGCTGCTGTGGGGATGCTTCCATGCCCATATTCCGGTTCTTTCGCTGCATTCGATTAACTGTCCATTTTCCTCACGTACATTTACCAGGGTCACATATCCATTGTCCTGCTCCGGTTCTTCATCAATCAGGCCGAAGATACGCTGCGCACCGGCAAGCCCCATTACAACGGCATTTATCTGGTGTGATACCTGGTTAATATTCCCGACGAACTGCTTGGTCATGTTAAGGAAGGGAACAACAATGCTTATACCCATGGCAAGGCCTGATATGCTAAGGTTCTTAGCGCCCAGGATTAGCAGTGTGCCGCCGGTAAATGCTACGATAACATATAATACATTGCCGATATTGTTCAGGATTGGCCCTAAAATATTGGCATACCGGTTCGCTGACCTTGAATCGTTATACAGGGCTTCGTTAATCCTGTCAAAATCCGCCTTGCTTTCATCTTCATGGCAGAATACCTTGATGACCTTCTGCCCGTTCATCATTTCCTCTACAAAGCCTTCCATATGGCCAAGGGCTTTCTGCTGCCTAATAAAGTATTTAGCGGAACATCCGCCAACCTTTTTCGTAACGACAAGCATCACGGCTACTCCGGCAATTACCACAAGCGTAAGCCATAAGCAATAGTAAATCATTATGCAAAAAACCGTAAGAACCACGACACCGGACGCCAGAAACTGCGGAAAGCTCTGGGAAATCATTTGCCGCAGCGTGTCTATATCATTGGTGTAAAGGCTCATAATATCCCCATGATAGTTGGTGTCCACATATTTTATCGGGAGTGTCTGCATTTTGCCAAACATTTTATCACGGAACTTTTTCAGGGTTCCCTGGGTGATAATAGCCAGTATCTGGTTATATGCAAAGCTGCTGGTCAGGGATAATACATAGCATACCGCCAGAATTGCCACAAGTGACAGTATTTTCTTTCCGGCCGTGCTCCAGTCGCCGGTCCGCCAATTCTGCTCCACAACCGCTATTACATTCTGCATAAAGACGGCAGGGATTGAGCTCACTATCGCATTGAATATAATGCATGTGATTACAACAGGAAGCATAACCGGATAAAACTCACGTAATGTTTTAAACAGGCGAAGGATGATCGATTTTTTATTTCTGATATTATTCGGCTTCAAGCTGATCACCTGCCTTGTTCTGGGAAATATGTATTTCCCTGTAGATTTCACTTTCAGCCATCAATTGCTTATGGCTTCCGATATTTATAATTGAACCTCTGTCCATGACAATTATCCTGTCTGCGTCTTCCACTGAAGCCGTCCTCTGGGCGATAATTATCTTGGTTGTCTCGGGTATATATTCCCGCATTGCCTTTCGAATTTTGGCATCCGTCCTTGTATCAACCGCACTGGTGGAATCGTCCAGAATTAATATCTTTGGCTTCTTGAGCAAGGCTCTTGCAATGCAAAGCCTCTGCTTCTGCCCTCCGGACAAATTGGCTCCGCCCTGCTCTATATGGGTATCATAGCCATCGGGGAATTGATTGATAAATTCGTCGGCGCAGGCAAGCCTGCAGGCATGCTCCAGCTCCTCATCAGTTGCATCCTTGTCTCCCCATCGCAGGTTTTCCCTGATGGTCCCGGAAAATAATACATTCTTTTGGAGTACTACGGCAACCTGATTGCGCAGGGTATCCAGATCATAATCTCTTACGTCTATACCACCCACCTTAACAACACCTTCTGTTGCATCATACAGGCGGGGGATTAACTGTATCAGGGAAGATTTCGATGAACCCGTGCCGCCGATAATTCCGATTGTTTCGCCGGATTTGATGTGCAGGTNNGTCCTTTACCTCAAAAACAGGATTTTCAGGATTGGTCAGGGTACTCTTTTCAATGATTACTTCAACAATACGCTTAGCGGACTCTCCTGCAATTGTAATCATGACAAATACAAAGGAAAGCATCATTAAGCTGCTTAGGATCATAAAATTATATGTTAATATGGCTGAAAACTGTCCGATGTCGAAGGCCTTGCCATGAGTGGTAATAATCGTATATGAGCCGAATGACAATACAAAGACCATAACCATATGCATACAAAGCTGCATCATGGGTCCGTTTAAGGCAATAATCCTTTCCGCTCTGGTAAAGTCTCTGCAGACATCCGAGGCTGCCGCATCGAATTTTTTATTCTCATAATCCTCACGAACAAAGGATTTTACCACACGCATCGCTTTGATATTCTCCTGAATTGAACCGTTAAGCGCATCATACTTTTTAAAGACCTTCCTGAAAAGCGGAAGCGCTTTGGATATTACAATACCCAGGCCGATAGCAAGAATCGGTGCAACAACAAGGAAAATCCATGCCATACGGCCGCCCATTACAAATGCCATCACAAATGCAAAGATAAGCATCAAAGGAGAACGAACTGCAATCCTGATTATCATCATGAATGCCATCTGCACATTTGAAACATCAGTTGTCATACGCGTAATCAACGAGGATGTAAGAAACTTATCGATGTTTTCAAAGGAATAATTCTGAATACTATAGAATATATCCTTACGTATGTTTTTAGCAAAGCCGCTTGCTGCTGTAGCGCTGGTGGTTCCTGCAACCGAGCCGAAGGTCAGCGATAGGGATGCCATGATAATCAGGACAACCCCATACCTGACAATTGTGGGCATATCACATCCGTTTTTAATTGCATTAACCAAATTTGCGGTAATAAACGGAATAAAGCACTCAATCACTACCTCAAGGCTTACCAGGATAGGAGTTATAATTGATGTTTTCTTATATTCTCTTATGCATTTTGCCAATTCCTTTATCACATTCTGTCAGTCCTTCCTAAAAAAGAAGTATTGCCTACCAGGCGGATTCGCATGATAAGCATTACTTTTTTCATATTATCAAACCTAGGCATAATTGTCAAATGCAACATGCGCCCCCTCCGACCGGACGGCTGCAGCCGTGTTGCCGGAAAAGGGCGCATATTGTTAGCAATTTAATCTATTCGGGTTGTAATATATCCGTCTGCAAAATATACTTGTAATATATCATTCTGTTATATATCAGGCTTTTTTATATCGGGTTATATACGGGTACTTTATATCAGCCTGTTTTATATCGGTTGCTATATATCGGGCTGTTACTAATTGGCTTGTAAGACACCTGTATCGTTGAAGTAATACTTCACTCCGGCCATCAACGATAGTTGCAAATGCTGTTCATTATTGATATGATTATTCAAGTAGGTATCAGTGCCTTATCATACAGGAATTACACTATGTTTCTTAGAATTTACTGCAGTTACCTTTACTCTTGCATTCTTTGCCGTATGGGCACCCAACGCACTTGACACCCTTTTTCTTCTCGGAGACAATCTTTGCAATTGCCGCACATACAACTAATAATATAACCGCGATTAAAATAATGTCGGTCATAATAACACCTCCTAAGCGTTCATCGCCAGCCTCTTACTTGCCTTCCTGTCACCCTTTTTTACAAGGTACAGGCCGCATCCGATCATGGCGGATACTATCATTAAACCAGGTATAAATGCGGTACCCAAGGCGCCCGTTGTTATCAGGGTGCCAACCTGGTAAGTAATAAATGCAACTATATAACCCATGCTAAACTGGAATACAATGGCTCCCCAGAACCACTTCCTGTCATCCATTTCGGAGTTCATGGCGCCAATTGCCGCAAAGCAGGGCGGTGTAAATAAATTAAACATCAGGAATGCCAAAGCGGACACAGAG
This sequence comes from Lachnoclostridium sp. UBA1434, assembly GCA_002329645.1. GTDB lineage: Bacteria > Bacillota > Clostridia > Lachnospirales > Lachnospiraceae > Mobilitalea. Next base: position 12,782 of record DCTS01000101.1, read on the forward strand.
GTCAAGCCAAGGACGCCTGCGACACCTGCTCCGTCTGATATGAGTGTAAATTCTTCAACATCGATGAAGTTGGTTATCCCGTATACAACAGCCAGGGTTCCGACCACATTTTCCTTTGCAATAAAGCCGGTAATTGCCGCTGCTGCCAGCTGCCATACCCCAAAGCCCAGGGGTATTAATATAATGGCAAAGGGTGATGCAACGGTCGCAAGGATGCTGGTATTTTCAGCGCCTTCAGCAACAACCCTCAATTTCCAGTCAAAGGATTGCATGATTTGCACTATTGCATTGCTGAGAAGTATGATTGTGCCTGCTTTTATGATAAATGCCTTTGCTCTTGAAAGCATGGATATTGCGGCTCTTTTGATGCTGGGGAACTTGTACTCCGGCAGCTCCATGATGAAGAATGATCTGGCATGTCTTTCACCGGTAATCCTGGCTATAAAAAGCGCTCCTACTATAATAATTCCGATGCCTGCAAAGTACATGGCCGTTCCGACCCATGATGCATCATTAAAGAACACGCCTGCAAATAACGCTATGATTGGCAGCTTGGCTCCGCAGGGCATGAAGGGCGTAAGCATTGCGGTTGTTTTTCTTTGCCTGTCATCCTTGATTGTTCTTGTTGCCATAATACCCGGAACACTGCAGCCGGTACCTATAATCATGGGTATGATTGACTTGCCGGACAGGCCCACCTTCTTGAAGATGGGGTCCAGCACCACGGCCACACGGGACATGTAGCCGCAGTCCTCCAGCAGGGCGATGAGGAAGTACATGACCATGACCAGGGGCAAAAAGCCGATGACGGCAATGACGCCGCCGATGACGCCGTCCACCAGCAGGGCGTAGAGCAGCGGGTTGGCGCCCTCCAGCAGGCCGCCCACCCAACCCTGGANNCGGACAGGCCCACCTTCTTGAAGAAACGGTCCATAACAACTGCGACGCGGGCCATGTATCCGCAGTCTTCAAGCAATGCCAGAAGGAAGAACAGCACCATTATAAGCGGCAGGAAGCCGACAACAGCGCCAACTCCGCCGATTATTCCGTCAAGTAAAATTGCCGAAAGTACAGGGGATGTTCCTTCCCCGAGCATGCCTTCTACCCAGGCATAAAATGCATCAATCCCGCCTGTTAATGTATCTGCAAGC
>DCTS01000101.1:13945-14376 GCA_002329645.1 Lachnoclostridium sp. UBA1434
ATCCATTTATGGGCTAAAATCCTGTCCACTGCATCCTGTTTGGTTTGGACACTGCTGCTTTTTTGCCTCTTTTCAACCCTTGAAACGATTTCCTTGACAAACTCATATCTTTTCCTGTCGAAGGCTTCAACTGAGCTTTTATCATATAAATTCATTCCATTGTTGTCAAATGGTGCAGACTGAGTATTGTCCTTCACTTCAAATGCTTTGGCAATAAGCTCATCCAGACCGTTATTAAACGCTTTGGTGGATACCGTTTCCACTACAGGNNCACCCCAGAATTTCAGACAGCAGCTTCGTATTGATAGCAGTCTTCTTCTTCCTTGCCAGGTCAATCTTGTTAATGGCTACGACAACCGGTATCTCCATTTCAAGAAGTTGCGTCGTGAAGAAAAGGCTTCTGCTTAGGTTGGCTGCATCAACTATATTAA
>DCTS01000037.1:0-7337 GCA_002329645.1 Lachnoclostridium sp. UBA1434
AAATAGTAAAAGAAGTAAATAGTATAAAAAAGTAAATAGTTTATAGATGTAATTAGCTTAAAGAAGCTTTGGCAATTTTATTTGGACAAACGGGAGAGTTGGGCTTATTGACTGGTCACTCAGCGGATATGCTCATTCATATATGGATCTGGGCGGGCTTATGGGGGCAACGCCTGACAGGGATGAACAGCGGCTCTTGCTGGAAGGCTGGGAAAGTATCAGGGGGAAAGCAAATCGGCGCTATATAGATGCATACTTTTGCTTGAGTGTGCTGCTCTTTGTCTGCTGTCAATATACAAGAGCTAAAGAATGGGAAGATTGGTTCCCGTCAGCACTTGACCGATGGCAGACAACAGTATTCGAGCCGTTTTCGTCCGGAATTCCTGTCCCGTGTATCCTGTAGGATGACATCTGACTGGCTGTAAAACTACTTAATAAATAAAATATATAATAAAAAATGATATAACAATGATATAATCAATTAAAACAACAACAATAATAATTTTTAATCTTTACTATTTTATGGTAATTATATAATTAAATAATATAAATTAAACAAATCATGTCAACCTAAAAATGGACAATAAAAGGAGGCTTTTGTTTATGGATGTTATGCAGGCAATCGACAGCAGAAGGAGCATACGCAGGTTTAAGAATGACCCGATAGACCGGGAGGTAATCCGTGCTATTTTGGAAGCCGGCACTAAGGCACCATCCGGTAAGAACAGGCAGCCCTGGGAGTTTGTCGTTGTAACAGGTGACAAATTAAAAGAAGCCGTGCAGGTTATGAGAGAAGGAATTAAAGTTTTTAAAGCAAGATTCGGAAACACGGGCAGTGCTGAGTATTCTGCGAATATAATGGAGCAATCCCCTGCTGTAATATTTATATTTAATCCCGGAGGGGTACACCCTTGGAAGAGGAAGACAGTAGGACAGCAGTTTACAGAAATAGTGGATGTTCAATCCGTAGGAGCTGCAATCCAGAATATGATATTGGCTGCTGAAAGCCTTGGTATCGGAACCTTATGGATATGTGATGTTTTCCAGGCATATGAAGAACTCTGTAAATGGCTGAAGAAGGATTGCCAGATGGTTGCAGCACTGGCATTGGGTTATAAAGATGAAAATCCTCCGGCGAGGCCCAGAAAAAGTATAGATGAAATAACCGAATGGATTTAACTGGTGCAACCATTACAACAGGAAAAGGCAAAGGAGTACAGAAGGATGCTTGTTAAAATTCATAAAGCCGGTAAGACAGAGGAGAAAGATCTTAAATTCGTTGTTATATGTGTAAGATACAGAGGGAAACTGCTTCTTGCAAGACACAAAGACAGAACTACATGGGAGATGCCGGGCGGGCATATAGAGGACGGAGAAAGCAGCCGGGAAGCAGCCTTACGCGAGCTTTATGAGGAAACCGGAATAATAACAGAAGATATAGCTGCTATATGCGACTTTGAGGTATGTGATGATGGCAGATCTACATATGATCGGCTTTATTATGCCAGCGTGGAAAGACTGGGTGAGCTTCCGCAATATGAAATGGCAGAGATAAGGCTCTTTGATGATTTTCCTGAAAACTGTACATATCCTCATATATATAAAATAATAGTCCCCCAGGTCATGGCTTATGAAAAGGCTCAAAGCATAGCAACAAGCATATATTTTGTACGTCATGCGCAACCAGACATATCCGTCAAGGATGATATGCTTCGTCCGCTGACCGATAAAGGGTTAGCGGATGCAAAGCGTGTAACCATGACGCTGAAGGACAGTAATATAGAAGCAATATATTCAAGTCCCTATAAACGTGCATATGATACGGTCAGGGATTTAGCAGAGGCACTTCATCTGGATATCAATGCTAAGGATGGTTTCAGGGAGCGGAAGATAGACAATGTATGGGTTGAAGATTTTATTGCCTTTTCAAGGAAGCAGTGGGGGGATTTCAATTTCAAGCTGCAATGCGGGGAATGCCTCAGAGAAGTTCAGGAAAGAAATGTCGCAGCCCTGTATGATGTACTAAAAGACAATCTGGGCAGGAATATAGTTGTCGGCTCCCACGGAACAGCGCTTTCAACTATCATTAATTTCTTTAACCCTGAATTTGGATTTGACGGTTTCTGGTCTATAGTTGATAAGATGCCCTATATTATTAGCTTCAAGTTTAGGAATATGGAGTTCATAGGCATGGAGGAAGTGCAGCTGTGATAAAACCTCAGGGATATGAGGTATCTGAATTTGCTACTTGTAGTTAACCCTTGATAACATATCTTATCCCACTCTTGACATAACATATCTTTCATATTAGAAGTTGATTTATGAATAATAATAGAAACAGGTTTACTTCCAAGAAGACAATAAATGGTACAATATGGAATAATGTTATGGTATAATTCAACAATTATGATATGTCATAGGAGGAAATATCATATGGGACTATTTGATAAAATGAGAGAAAATGCCGCGTGGTGCTTGAAACTAAAACTATTGAAGGCCTGAGACAGTCCGCTAATTGGATGAAGCAATAAGAGCATAATGGATGAAACCGCTAATTGGATGAAACAACAAGAGTATAATTGGATGGGACTACAAGAGCATAATTGTATGGAAAATCAAGAGCATTAAGGTTTAGGACAATGGGTGCTGGATGAATAGCATATAGCAGTTATACAGCCTAATACTAATAAAGAAACAGGAGATATGAAAATAATCAATTATTGTATAAGCAATAATTCGTACTTAAAGTAAAGATTATAAGAACAACTACAATGAATATAAAAAGGAGGTCAAGCAATTGTACGCTATTGAGACCAAGTCCCTGACCAAATACTACGGTAAATCCAGGGGGATCGTAGATGCGGATTTAACGGTTAAGGAGGGGGAGATTTTCGGCTTTATCGGACCTAACGGTGCAGGTAAGTCTACCATGATCCGGACGTTGCTTAACTTCATTTTTCCTACCGGTGGCAGTGCAAAGGTGCTGGGAATGGATGTCATCAAAGAGACGAAGGAAATCAAGAAGCAAGTGGGTTATCTGCCCGGGGAAGTGGATTATTATGACGATATGAGCTGCGGGGAACTGCTCCGTTACTCTGAACGTTTCTACAATAAAGACTGCACGGAAAACATCAATGAACTTGCAGAACTGTTTGAGCTTGATCTAAAGAAGAAAATTCATACCCTTTCGCTGGGCAACAAGAAAAAGGTTGCTATCATTCAGGCCTTGCTCCATAGTCCTAAGCTGCTTATTCTGGATGAGCCTACAGGCGGCCTGGACCCTCTTATGCAGATGAGATTTTTCTCAAGGCTGCAGGAGGAGAATAAAAAAGGCACAACCATATTCTTTTCTTCCCATATACTGAGTGAGGTGCAGAAGCTGTGCCACAGGGTGGCCATAATTAGAGAAGGCCGTATTCTCAAGGTTGAAAATATGGAAGACCTGCGCAATAATCAGTTCCGCAAGGTTCGCATCAATTTCACCGGTGAAGTGCCGGATCTTAACATTCAGGGGATTATAAATTCCCATCAGGAAAACCATACCCTTCATTTATTCTTTAAAGGTGATGTTAACGAGCTTGTCAAATCTCTGGGCTGCCATCAGCTTGACGGTCTATGGATAGAGGAGCCCACTCTGGAGGAAGTTTTTATGCATTATTATGAGAAGGAGGAGTATAGATGAATATATTACGAAGAGAGTTAAAAGCTAACAGGCGATCCCTCATTATCTGGAGTAGTATATTGGCGCTTCTCAGTTTGCTGATGATGGCCCTTTATCCTTCTTTTTCCGACAGCCCCGATAAGACGACAGAATTACTTTCTCTCTTTCCGGAGGAGTTTTTAAAAGCCTTTGGAGCAGATAAGCTTAATATGGGAGAACCAATCGGCTGGTTCGCACTGGAGACTTACTTTATGATTATTCTCTTTGGAAGCATGTTTGCAGCAATCATAGGCTCATCCATGCTGTCAAAGGAAGAGGATGAAAAGACTATAGAATTTTTACTGGCCAAGCCTGTAACACGAAACCACGTGGTAACAGGCAAGCTGCTGGCATTACTCATCTGCCTGGTTGTCTTTAATGCTGTTGTTGGTATCGTCACCTTTATCGGGTTTGAAGCATTTGCAGGGGACTACTCCCGAATGGAGCTGCTGCGGCTAATTGCAGCCCCTTTTCTGGCACACCTTTGTTATGCCGGCATCGGTTTTCTGTTGTCACTATTTTTAACGCGCAGGAAATCAACATATTCGGTGAGTATCGGCATTGTATTAATGACCTATTTCCTTGGAGTAATTGCCGACCTGTCGGAGAAGGTTGAGTTTTTACGTTATTTATCGCCATTTTATTATATGGATGCTTCGGATATCGTTTCAGACGGAAGAATTAATCCTTTGTATACATTGATTTTACTTGGGGTTTCCGCGCTGGCCGTCGGAGCGACATATTTCCTCTACAATCGCAGGGATATTACAATTTAAGTAAATGAGACATCACAATATATAAATGGGACATCACAATATAGCAAGCGGGATACCACAAATCGGAAAATGAGACAGGAGACGGATCTTTGCCCTATAAACAGAACCTCATCTGTCATACTTAGGACATAACAAATAATATACGAGAGATTTAAGTAGTAAAAAACATATAAAGTACTGATAAATCGGTACTTGACTTAAAGAGGTGATACATAGCATGGCAAAAATAAAAACCAATTTTAACGATACCTTCTGGTCCGGGTATTGTGACCTGGTACGAAATGTGGTAATACCTTATCAAAGAGATGCACTGAATGACAGAATAGAAGATGCAGACCCCAGCAGAGCCATTCGCAATCTCCGAATTGCTGCCGGTGAAGAGCAGGGAGAGTTTTACGGTATGAATTTTCAGGACAGCGATGTGGCGAAATGGCTGGAGGCTGTTGCTTACAGCCTTGAAACCCACCCGGATCCTGTGCTTGAAAAGGAAGCCGATGAGGTTATCGATCTTATCGGAAGGGTCCAGCAGCCGGACGGATATTTGAATTCATATTACATAATAACCGGGTTGGATAAAAGATGGACAAATCTTAACGAGTGCCATGAGCTATATTGTGCCGGACATCTGATAGAAGCGGCAGTTGCATATTATGAGGCAACAGGCAAGCGCAAGCTTCTGGATATAGGATGCAGGTTTGCCGATCATATCGATACCGTCTTCGGGTCCGAGGAGGGAAAGAAGAAGGGTTATCCCGGGCATCAGGAGATAGAATTGGCCTTATTAAAATTATACAGGCTTACACAAAATGAAAGGTATTTAAACCTTGCAAAATACTTCCTTGACGAGCGCGGCAGGGAGCCGTTTTACTTTGATATTGAGTGGGAAAGGAGAGGCAGGACGTCTTACTGGACAGGTACTGTATGTAATGCTCCAAGCCTTAATAAGGAATACAACCAGTCGCATCTGCCAATAAGAGAGCAAACAAAAGCGACAGGTCATTCGGTAAGGGCTGTATATATGTATACGGCTATGGCAGACATGGCGGCAGAAACCGGGGATGAACAACTGCTGGAGGCCTGCAGGAGATTATGGAAGAATATTGTTTCCGAAAGGATGTACATAACAGGCGGCATAGGCTCTCAGGTTCACGGGGAAGCCTTCTCCTTTGATTATGATCTCCCGAACGATACGACTTATGCCGAGACCTGTGCTGCAATCGGGCTGGTCTTTTTTGCTGACAGGATGCTTAAGGCCGAGCCGAAGGGTGAATATGCGGATGTTTTGGAGCGGGCTTTGTATAATGGCGTAATTAGCGGAATGTCACTGGACGGCAGGAGGTTTTTCTATGTAAATCCCCTGGAGGTGGATCCTGATGCATGCAAATATAACGGCAACTTCAGGCATGTAAAGCCTACCAGACAGAAATGGTTCGGATGCGCATGCTGTCCTCCCAATATTGCCAGACTGCTGGCTTCACTGGGACATTATATATATGATGTGAAGGATGATACTATTTACACACATCTGTATATAGGAAGTGAAGCCAATCTTGAGGTTGACGGAGCCAGGGTTGGAATAACCCAAAGGACCGATTATCCATGGGACGGAAAGATTACATTTATTCTCCATCCGGAAGAAGCAAGAGAGTTTGGTTTGGCTGTCCGTATTCCTGGATGGTGTAAAAATGCGGTGATAAAAATTAACAGCCGTAAGATAAATATAGCAGATATGTCAGGTTATGCAAATACGGCAGATAAGACAGATAAGACAGATAATGCAGATANNCAGATACCACTGCTATTATGTCCGACGGCTATGCGATAATCCGACGCCTTTGGGAAACCGGTGATAAGCTGGAATTGGAGCTTGAGATGGTGCCAACCAGATTGAGGGCCAATCCCAGGGTAAGGGCTGATATAGGCAAGGCTGCAATCCAATGCGGCCCGATTGTCTATTGTCTGGAAGAAGCAGATAACGGTTCGAATCTTCATTGCCTGGTGCTTCCGAAAGACGCATCCCTTAAGACATCTTTCAGGGAAGATATGCTGGGCGGAATCAATGTTATAACTGCAGAAGGAAAGAGAATCAATGAGGATGCCTGGGGTTCGGATCTTTACATGGATGATGCTCCTTTAGAATACGAACCGGTCAGTCTAACCTTCATACCATACTATGCATGGGCAAACCGGCAAGTCGGAGAAATGACAGTATGGGTAAGAGAAAAAGAAAAAGAAAAAGAATAAGAAAAAGAATATGAATTAGAATTAGGCTTATTATTCCTCAGAGGTTGTTATTGATTATATAAAGCAAGAAATGAAAATAAACAATATTGAAGTAAGACAGGATACAATAAGACAGGATACAATAAGACAGGAGACGAATAAGACAGGAAACAAATTCGACAGGAAACGTAATAAAGCAGTGAACGAATAAAATAGGATACGAAAATGTAGTAAATGAAATATGGCCGGAACGTTTTGTGTCACGTGGGGATAAACGAGGCACATAACCGTACCTGTCATATTTTTTGATTGTTTAAAAAATAACTATTGATTTATTAAAAATATGGTGTTATAATGCTATTAAGAATGAAATTCATTCTCATTTAGCTGCTGATAATCATATATTAATAGTGAATACTGACAGTTAATATGGGCAAGGAGGTAAGTTATGGATACTGTATTAGCAAACAGATATATAACCGGGAATTTGCATATAAACAAGAGAAAGGATACGCAGTCTGCGAACGTTGCACAGAGCCTTACGCAAGACCTCACACAGAGCCTTACGCAAGACCTTACACAGAACCTTACACAGAACCTTAAACAAGACCTTACACAGAACCTTACACAGAACCTTA
>DCTS01000037.1:7410-7559 GCA_002329645.1 Lachnoclostridium sp. UBA1434
ATGCAAGATACAGTATAGACAAGGATTTGGCACGGCTGATTATCATATAGGCCGGCCTTTACATATATGATGCTTTTACTCTTTAATTATTTTACGAAGCTATGATTACCACAGTTAGCTGTGAATAGAATTATGCAACAGGAGGCAAA
>DCTS01000079.1 GCA_002329645.1 Lachnoclostridium sp. UBA1434
CAAAAGTTGTTATATATATCTTTTTCACCTTGCATCCTGCAAATACAATCATTTTTTGCACAAGGTTAAGCTCTTGCTTTTCGATGCATATTTTACATGTATAAATTATAGAATGCTTCTATCTTATATATAACAAAAAAAGGCTAACAAAACGACTAACAAAACAGCTAACAAAATGACTAACAAAATGTCAACAAACTTTATTCGATTGCCTTTAACCATTTAGCAACCGTTTCCTTAGATGCGCTGCCGCTTACGGCGATACCCGGTAAAATAAGGGATTTTGAGCACTCTTTTGCAATATCACACTCAATTTGGCCAAATCCCCCGCCGCCATGAGTGCAAAATGGAATTACTGTCTTGCCTGTAAAATCATGCTGCCTGAGAAAGCTTAAAACCGGCGNNCCGTCCCAAACCAGTTGGGAGACCCAATAAATATTCGCTGGTAATCAGCTATCGGCTCATTCCCTGAGATTAAATCAGGGTAAAAGCCCCGGGAAATCTGGCTTTTTGCTTCTTTCACAGCCGCATTATAATCAGAGGAATAATTCTTGTCAGGAATTAGTTCCCTCACTGTTCCTCCGGTTTGTACCGCTATCTCAAATGCCAGATTCTTTGTGTACCTGAATAACGAATAATAAACGATCAGGGTATTGTTCATATTTATACTCCCATTATCTTCTGTAATCCTTTCTGATAAAAGGATCCTCAATACATTCGGAAACAAGCAGCTTGTATTTGTGCGGATGGCGGTATGCGTTGCCATGTACCTCAATGCTTCTGTAATACCTTATCTCATCAATTGGGAAGTCTGCAATATATATACCTTCCCTCTCGCCTGCTTCAATAATTAGTGTATCTCTTGAAGCCGGTTCGGAAGGCTTGTATGCAATTCCGTCAAAGGCAGTTGAATGACCGTTGCAATCAGGCTTTCCTACAGGATAATTGACTGTTGCAATGCCTGCCATATTTTCAAAAGCCCTTGCCCTCAGCTGTGATATGCGATTTATCTCCATGGGGCATGCGTTAGGCACCAAAATAATCTCAGCGCCCTTTAGCATAAGGATTCTGGCGCTTTCAGGAAACTCCCTGTCATAACAGATCATTGCTCCGATTTTTACATTGCCATGCTGTGTGTTTAAATCCGCAACGTAAAAGTCATCACCGGCTGTCAGATTGCGTTCAACATCAAAATCACAGGTATGGACCTTGGCATATGTAAGTATGTTATTTCCATGGCGATCAAAAAGACAGACAGTGTTTCTCGGCAATGGATCATACTTTTCAAGAAGGGTTATCCCTATAGCCATATTGAACTGCTTGGCAAACCGGCCAAATGAACTGACAAATTCACCGTCTGCAGGCACTGCTCTACTCTTCAATTCATCAATATCCTCAGGAATGTCGTAGCCTATGCTCCACATTTCGGGGAATAATGCAATATCAGCGCCCATATCCCTGCTTTTTATGCAATATTCCAATCCCTTACGAAGGTTGCCTTCAATTGTATCTTCGGGCATAAGCTGCAATAAAGCCACCTTTAAATGTTTCATTGTCATTGCCTCCTTTAAACCTCAATTTGACAGGTCTATGTAAACGAGTGAATTAATACTGCAATTACTTGGCTGCCTTTAAATTGCATTAATAATATCAGTATTATTTCACATTGTCAAACAAAATATGGGATTGCAGGGCAATAAAAGAGCAGCCATAAAGGCTGCCCTGTATACTATTATGTCTTAAGATTATTTTACATTTCTTTCTCAGGAATTCATAAGATTACTTGGCTTCCTTTGTATCCCCTGCGGCAGTGTCTCTCTCAGAAAGCTCCGGTTCCTTTTCTGCATCAGCATTCTCTTCCTTATCACAGGGCTTTTTCAGATATATAAAGCCTAAATAGCCGGCCATGCATATTGCGAATATTATAAACCTGAATATATTCAGTACATTAAAAATTGCAATATCAATTAATAAGCAGGCAACTGCCAATAAGATAAACGAACTGATTTTATTAGACTTCTTCAGATTGTATAAAACATAAAACATGCAGATTCCTGCAGCAATACTAATAACATAAGGTAAGGAAACCTCACTCAGCAAAGACAAGGATATGAATATGGTGCTTGCCGACTCCAGTGATAATAAAAAGGCCTTGCTTATCTGTATTTTTTGCTGCGTAATATAATTAAGTGCTTCTAATATTCCGATACCTATGCCAAAATAAATTACCGATAATAAACTGACACTGTTTATTAAGATACACACCGATATAATTCCGATAATTTCAATCATCGATTATTACCAAATCCCTTTCCCTAATATCCCCCGTTTAAATCTGCTGCCGCTAATTTACATATTATAACAATATATCTGTATAAGTCAATGGATCAGATATCAGGCGTTGTCTTATAATGTACGTGACTATCGATATCCTCATTCATTATCAATTATGCTGCTATGCTTTATGACAATTACCAGCAGCGGTATAATAACAATCTGGATTATTATACCGGGTATTGCATTGAGAAAGGCTCCCGATATAAAAATCTTCCATGTAAAGGCCGAACCGTTCAGTCCGTATAAAAGCATGGAAACACTTCCCCAGATTACCCTTCCGAATATCATGGATGCTATTAATGATATGTATATGAATATAGTCTTCTTCGGCAATAATTTATAAAACACACCGGTTGCCGCGCCATAGGCAGCCAGCTCGAATGCCATTGCCAAAGCAATGGGATACATCGGCGGCATTCCGAAGATTATGCTTCTGAATATCGGAACTATGAAACCCACAACTAATCCATATGGCCATCCGCAAATAAAGCCTGTTAACAAAACCGGCAGATGCATCGGAAGGAATTTGTTCCCCAAATCCTGAATTTGCGCTGTCAAAAAAGGCAGTATCATGCCTAATGCCAGCATTAAGCTTGCCTGAAGCAGCTTCTTGGTTGATATACGCTTCATAAATACCTCCTGAGATTATGATATATCCCGGTTTGTGTCATGTTGTCCGGTCTTTATCAGATTATTAAAATATTATATTGCATATTGCTCCTGTAATTATAGCATAAATAATAACAAAAAATAAATAAAATATAAATTGCTTTACTCCAAGTATTGCTTTTAGCGCCCCCAGGTTGGTTATTTTTGTTGCCGGTCCGGTAATCATAAATGCCGCTGCAGAACCCATACTCATTCCGGCATTTAGCCATTCCATAAGCAAAGGAATGGTACCTCCGCCGCAGGTATACAGAGGCACACCTACTGTTGAAGCCATCAGTATTCCAAATCTTTGCTGCTTTCCGAACAAACCGGCAAAAAAGTCCGCGGGAACATAACGCTGAAACAAAACCGAGACAATGATACCCACCAGAAAATATCCGCCGGTGGCCTTGATATTCCTTCCGATATTCTTAATCAGCCTTATAAGTATATTCGGATCGGTATCCCTGCTTGTTATATTGCCAAATCCGGAGAAATTAAAAAAGCTCCTGTTCTTATAAAATATATGAATACATAGTCCTGCTGCTATTCCGCATAGCATACAGGACAGAAAGCGTATGAGCAGTGCCGCTTTGCCCAGAGCCATACTATAGATCAACAGCTGCGGATTAAGCAATATGGAGCTCATCATAAAGGCTGCCAGCCAGTCATCCCTCATACCCTTTTTAGAAAAGGAAGCCGCAATAGGTATGGTTCCGTACATGCAAAGCGGGGAGACTATGCCTAAAAGGCTTGCAGGTATGATGCCGAATATACCCCACCTGCTTTTTTTCATCCCCATGAAGACGGAGTGTATCTTCTCCTTGCCGAATACGGAGATTACAGAGCCAAGCAGGATGCCAATCAAATAATATTTTAATATCTGCTCCAGCAATACTGTAAAGTAATACCACAAATATGTAATTTCACGGCTGATGATTTTAATCATCAATCATCACCAGCTCATACTCCTGACTTCCAAAACCTATTTCCTCGGCATAATCAAGAGTATGGGTTCCGTTCTTGAATTCTATCCGATTTCTTAATGCAGCGCTCTTTTCTTCATCTGCCGTATAAATATGATCCACGCAGGCTTTGTCAAGGGCAACAGGATTAAGTGATGCAAGTATTCCGATATCATCCATCTCCGGCGCCGCCGGGCGTGCATTGCAGTCACAGTCTATGGAAAGATTGTTCATCACGTTAATATACAGGACATTATCTCCCAAAGCATCAGCAATTGTCTTTGCCGCCTCAGCCATGGATTCTAAAAAATGGTCCTGCACATACCCACCCATCAACCAGGAATTTGTATCACGAAGTCCGGCGTTATGAATCAAGTTCTTTCCCTTTGCGGATGAAAACCCGATGGACATGTTCTTGATTGCTCCCCCGAAGCCTCCCATTTCATGTCCCTTAAAGTGTGAAAGAACAATAAAAAAGTCATAATCTTCAAAATGTGAGCCCACCAGGACTTCTTTCAGATGTTTTCCGTCTTTAACAGGCAGGCTGACAGCTTCCTCCTCATCCAGAATATCCACCGAAATATATGCGGTAAATCCATGATCCTCCGCAGCCTGCAAATGCATTGCGGTAGTGGCCCGTCTGCCGCCGTATGCGGTATTGCAGTCCACAAAGGTACCGCCCACGGAAAGGACCAAATCCTTTATCAAATCCGGCTTAAGATAATTATCTCCTCCCGGTTCACCCATATGTACCTTTATCCCAACCCTGCCTGCGGCTTCCCTGCCTAATGCCTCATATATCCGAATTAATCCCTCCGGACTGATATCCCTTGTCATATAAACAATTGACCTGCCCTCATAAGCTGCAGTCGACGCAGTATCTGATGCAGATTCTGCCGTCTGATTTTCAGCCGTTTCCCCGGTCTGCTTTTCGGACGTATCTTCACCCGTCTCTGCCGTCTCTTCAGCCGGTTCCTTGACCGGCTCACCGGTTGGTTCCAATGCTGCATCAATCTTCTTCTTACATCCGAACATGATGAAAGAAGCAAGCGCTATCAATAATAAAAGAATCCATTTACTTTTCACCAAAATACCCCCTGTCTCTCATGACATATGTCATTTTGACATATTATAAACGAACTCTCCTATGCTGTCAATAGGGCTGTTGCATAATAAAATGTTATTATGCAACAGTCTCTATGCTTGCTATGATACTTACTTTCCCTTATCCATCTCCTGCAATATGCTTTCTACTTCGCTGCACCAGTCGATATATGCTTTTGCCGTTACCTGCCCGAATCTTAATGTGAAATAGCTGTAATATTCCTGAGGCGTATTTATGGTTCCCGGATTAAAATACGCAGCAATGTTATCATACGCCTCCAGGTGCTTTTCCTTGATTTTCTTATATTCATCTATCATCTGAATATTCTTGCTTATGGGCTGTACGCTTCCAAAGTACAGCTTTAAAAGCAGCTCGTTATTATGCTGATTATCCCTGCTGTCCAGCCATTCCTTCAATACCGCAAACCCCTGGTCCGTTATGGAGTAAACCTTGCGATAGGGTTTTCCTTCACTTTTTTCAACTCGAAAATCTGCGTACTTTTGTGAAACTAGCTTTTTTAGCACAGGGTATATCTGGCCATTGCTGACCTTATAAAAATAGCCTATTGCATTTCCTATTTTCTTTTTTATGTCATAACCCGAGCATTCGCCCAGGCTTAATATCCCTAAAATCACATAATAACTGGTATTCTCTTTCATATCAGTACTCCTTCGGATATACTATATTCTCTTAAATTTCCTGTATATCTTTACTCCGTTTCTGAAGAAGAAGCCTTCCATCTCCTGTGAAATTGCTTTTAGCTCCCTGCGTATCTTAATACCCTGTGGGCAATGGGACTCGCATCTGCCGCATTCCCTGCATATTGATGCGTAAGCGGGCTGTTTTGATAAAAAGCCGAGTGTCTGATAGTATTTAAACCTGTTTATCCTGCCGCCAAGAAGGAATTTATCATTATATGCCGAGAAGCATCCGGGAATATTGACTCCGAAGGGACATGGCATACAGTAGCCGCAGCCTGTGCAGGGTACCTTCGTCTTCTCTAAAAGCAGCTTTTTTACCCTGTCAAATACTTCAAGCTCCTCCTGCGACAGAGAACCTGCATAAGCGTCCGAGGCAATTCTTGCATTTTCCTCAAGCTGGGCTTCGTCACTCATACCTGAAAGCACAACCGTTACCTCGGGATGGTTCCATATCCATCTCAATGCCCATTCAGCCGGAGACCAATCCTTCCTGCAATCTGCAAAGCTGCTTATTACCTCCTTAGGCAGGCTGCCCGCCAGCTTCCCTCCCCGAAGCGGTTCCATTATAACCACAGGAATTCCAAGGGAATAGGCAAGGCACAATCCGGACTTGGTTGCCTGGTTATTCTCATCCATATAATTATATTGGATCTGACACATATCCCATGGGTAAGCAGTAACAATCTGTTCAAAATCGGTTTTGCTCCCGTGGAAGGAAAAGCCTATGTTCTTTATAATACCCTTGCTTTTCAGCTCCTCCATCCAGTCCAGTACTCCGATATCGGCCATCCGGTCAAAGCTTGCCTTATCCGTAAGCATATGGAACAGGTAATAATCTATATAATCAGTGGACAGCCTGGAAAGCTGCGTATCAAATATCTTCTTTGCCCCGTCAAGCTTTGACACCATGAAGCAGGGCAGCTTGTCGGCTATCTTCACCTTATCCCTTAAGCCCCCGGACAACGCATTGCCAAGCAATACCTCGCTTTTTCCTCCGTTATAAAAATAAGCGGTATCAAAATAATTAACGCCCTTTGCAGCCGCATCCCTCAGCAGGGCAACCGACCTGTCGACGTCAATGGATCCTCTCCTTGTCGGGAACCTCATGCAGCCAAAGCCAAGGATTGACAGAGAATCCCGGTTTTTAATATTTTCCCTTGTCAGCATATTATATACTCCTGTTATCTTCATAATATTCTAAATATACGCCAAGAAGTGTAAGCCGGCCGTTATATCCCGGGCTTATTATAAGTATATCACAGGTCATGATTCCTCTTATAACTGCATGTGCAGCATGCGATTACTATCTAATGTCAGATATGTTCTATATAGTCACATAGCCGGTCTACGCTCTCCTTGCTTGTTGCCCATGAGGTGACAAGCCTGATTACCGTATTGCCCATATTATCTCTTTTCTGCACCAGAAAACCAAATTCCTTTGAAAGCTCCTTAACCGCCTTTTCCGGAAGTATGGGAAACAACTGGTTGGTGCAGGGAGTCGCATAAAAGCCATACCCCTTCCTGACAAGAGCCTGTGCTATCCTTTCAGCCATCCTGTTGGCATGCCCGGAAAGCTGAAAATATAAATCATCCCTAAACAGCTCCTCAAACTGTATTCCTATAACAAAGCCCTTGGCCAGCATAGCGCCCTTCTGTTTAATCAGATACCGGAATTCCTTCTTTAACTCCTCCCTGCATATGACAAGGGCCTCGCCAAGGAGAGCGCCGTTCTTGGTGCCTCCGATATAAAAGACGTCGGCTAAAGAAGCTATGTCCTCCATCGTCAAATCATTATCCCCGGAGGCAAGGGCAGCTCCCAGCCTAACTCCGTCCAAAAACAGATACAGGTCCTTTTCCCTGCATAGCTCATGGATTGCTTCAAGCTCCGCTTTTGTATAGATGGTTCCAAGCTCGGTGGAATTGGATATATACACCATCCTTGGCTTAACCATATGCTCGTCGCGGTGATAATCCAAGGTCTTTATAATATCATCCGGGGACAGCTTCCCCTCCTTATGGGGGAGAGCAATCACCTTATGTCCTGTTAATTCTATAGCGCCCGTTTCATGCACATTAATATGGGCCGTATCTGCGGATATAACACATTCATGGGGGCGTAGGAATGAGGATATGACAAGCATATTTGTCTGAGTCCCGCCGGGTATAAAATGTATATCCGCATCCTCCCTGTTAATCAACCGCTTAATTTGCTCAGCGGCCTTCCTGCTGTGAATATCCTCCCCATAGCCGGTATTCTGCTCAAGGTTGGTTCTGACCAACGCTTCCAGTATTCGGGGATGGGCCCCCTCGCTGTAGTCATTTACAAAGCTGTACATATATTCCATCTCCTCAATTAGTGACATGTTGCCAGGTTAAGCGCTTCTTAATCTGACAATGTAAGTAAAACATGCTAAGCCGGGCTGTGACAGCCTGTCTGTGTTCATCAGGGCAACCCCCGGTCAGGCTGTATATTGATTATATATTACCTGCCGCTGCCATCGTTCCTGATGGAAGATAATCCGAAGAGGCTTCCGAAAAAGCCGAGCAGGAAGCTCACCGAAATAATAAGAAGGTTTATATAACCTGTCAGCTCCGTTCTTGGCGGCAGCGGAATGAAGGGAAGCGTTCCCTGCATGCCGGAATAAGCCTTTACGATAAGTACGGATATTCCCAGGGAAGCCAGAGCTCCTCCGACAATGGTCAAAAGCAGGCCAGCAATCACATACGGAATTCCTATGAAGCCGTTCGGAGCTCCAAGCAGGCGCAAGGTATTGATTTGCTCACGGTTGTTGTATATACCCTGCCTGATCATATGTGAAATTATGATAAAGGTCGTAAATCCTACCGCCAGGGTCATAAGCAGTCCCATTATCCTTAATGCTCCGGTCAGTCTCTCTACCTGGTCAAGCACCTCCCTGTTATCCCTTACATAACTGATGCCCTCAAGGTCCTGTACCCGCTTCATGACAGCCTCCATGCTGTCCATATATATCCTGATTTCCATATATGCTTCAAAGGGATTATCCTCAAACAGCTCAAGAATTGAGGCTTCTTCTCCCAGAATTTCCTTCATCCTGTCCCTTGCCTCTTCCTCGCTGACCAGCCTTGCAGACCTTACCCCGTCAAGCTTTTCTGTATAATCTACAAGAGCCTGTGCCTCCTTAACGGTAACCTCCTCATCAAAATAAGCGCTTATTTCAGCCTCCTCGTTAAGCATGGCAACAAGCCGGCTTCCAATTCCGCTTCCCGCCATAACCAGTCCGAACAGGAAGAGAATGAGGGCTGTCCCAAGCACCGACACAATGTTTGACGCAAGGTTAAGTCTTATTATTTTCCAGGTTTCACTTAAGTAATATCCGAAATTGCGAAAAAAGCTCTTCATAGTCAAGCCCTCCGATTTATGGTTAAGTGGCCGTTATCAATGCGGATATACATGGCATCGGCTTCCTGCCCGATCAGATGGGTGGCATGGGTGGTAATAATAACGGCTGTATTGCTGTCCCGGAAGGATTTTAGTATTTCCATAATATTCACCGCATTGTCGTGATCCAGGTTGCCGGTGGGTTCATCCGCAAGAATAATGGAGGGCTTTCTTGCCACAGCTCTTGCAATTGCAACCCTTTGGGCCTCTCCCCACGAAAGATTTTCAACAAGCGACGTTTTTTTATGTCCAAGTCCGACCCTGTCCAGAGCATATGCCGCAGCCTCCCTGATATCCTTCTTCCTCATCCCAAGGAAACGCATGCCCGTCATTACATTTTCCATTACCGTCCGGCCCTTGATAAGCTTAAATTCCTGAAATACGGGCCCTATACTTCTGCGGAGCCTTCGTATCCCTGCTGTCTCACCCTTCTTAACAGTCTGCCCCATTACGGTCAATATACCGCTTGTCGGATATTCTATCCCCATGAACAGCTTTAAAAGACTGGTTTTTCCCGAACCGCTGGGCCCTGTTATATATACCAGATCCCCGGGCTTAATGCTTAAATTAACATCCTGCAGCGCCAGGGTGTCATCCTGGTATTGCAATGTCACCTGTCTTGCTTCTATCACAATAATTCCTCCCATTCTAGAACCATAAGCCTGTATCAACCGAAAAATCCAGATATCCTTCCCTGGTTTCCACCTTATCCAATACTATATCAATAGTGACCAAATCACCGGCCACGGCTGCAAAATCAATATTTAACGGGTCTTCCCTGAACAGCTCCCTTAAGGATTCCTCCTCCAGAGGCATTCCGTAAAAGCTTCCGCTTGTTACCTCAAACATGACTCCGCTGTCACCGGACTTAACAAAGCTGCCTTCAAGCACCAGATTTTTTTCCGGCACCTCTATGACGGAATAGCCCTTATAAAAATGGAATACCGCTTCGGGAAGAGTCGAATTATCCCTGATAATCCGGTTGAAGGTTTCGTCGCTGATGGAGCCTTTTACAGATGTGAAACCGATACTCAGATTCAGATCGTCAATTGTAAAATGTCCTTCCCGGATGATTGAGGTGAGTTCGTCAACAATTCCTGAGAACATGTTCTTCAAATCGTTCCACATTAGCTCAAGGCTTCTTAAATGTTCCTCATACTTGTCCTTCTCACCCTCAAGCTTAGCCAGATATTCTTCCTGCTCCTTCTGAAGCCTTACAAGCTCCGATATGGACTGCTCAAGCTCCTCCTGCTTATTTTCCATAGCCAGTGCTTCATTAGCCAGAAGCTCCTTTTCCTCAGCAAGCCTTTTCCCTTCCTCCTTAATTGAGGCCAGCAGCTCTCCCGTATTGCGGGATATGTCCCTGACTAAGTTGATGCTCTTAAGGAATGAGGAGAAATCCTTAGCACCTAAGAGTATCTCCAGATAGGATGCGGGACCGCCCTTCTGATAGCTTACAAGCACCTGTTCCAGCAAGCCAAGCTTAAGCTCATAATCTGCCTGCCTGTCCTTAATTGACCTGTCAAGCATACTTATCCTTGTCTTAAGCTCTTCAATCTCACCGGCAAGCCTTGTCTTCTCCCGTTCGGAATCCTCTATTTGCTGGCTTAAGGTAAATAACTGCTGCAGGACCTTTTGCTCCTCCTCGGATATTCCCTTGATCCGCTCCTGAGCCTCTGTTATGGGCTTAACTTCACCGGCTGCCATATTGGAAGCCGCCATAGGTACAAGGGCTGCGGCTATCAAACAAACTATAACTTTTTTGAACCTGCCTCTATAAGACATGCGGTGCCTCCCGGTATATAAACCTGATAAATTACTATAAGCAAAGTATACTAAATGATGCCCTGCATAACAAGCATGATATTTAAAATAATCAGCAGCGCTCAAATAATTAAATTACCCATGGGAGGATATACCCATAAAATTTATAAATATATGCATTTTTTGCATATATTTCTTGAATGTTTAAATTTTCTTGGTATAATAAGCATATAATTATCTTATTATTTGACAAGGAGAAATGCTATGATTTACATTCCCAAACAGAATGAACCACTAGTTACCCACATTTATACCGCTGACCCCTCGGCACATGTATTTGAGGATAAGATATACATCTATCCCTCACATGACCTTGAGCATGACGGACCGGATAATGATAACGGCGACCAGTATAAAATGGAAGATTATCATGTTTTGTCCATGGACGACTTGAATTCACCATGCATAGATCACGGAGAAGCGCTTCATATGAAGGATGTCCCCTGGGTCGGACAGCAGATGTGGGCTCCCGATGCTGCTTATAAGAACGGTACTTACTATTTATACTTTCCTGCCAAGGACAAGAATGGCATATTTCATATAGGTGTTGCATCAAGTTCCAAGCCTTACGGGCCTTTTACTCCCCAGCCCGATTATATCAAGGGTACATACAGCATGGACCCGGCAGTATTTGTTGATGATGACGGACGAGCATACATATATCTCGGCGGCTTATGGGGCGGACAGCTTGAGAGGTGGCCGGCAAACAAATACACCCCTGACGGGACAGGCCCCCATCCGTATAAGCCTGCTATCGGACCCAGAGTAGCCGAGCTTAATGATGATATGATAAGCCTCAAGGAGGAGCTTGCCGAAATAACTATTCTTGATGAGAAGGGCAATCCCATCCTGGCCGGCGATGAGGACAGGAGATACTTTGAAGGCCCCTGGATGCATAAATACAACGGCCTTTATTATCTCTCATATTCCACCGGTACCACTCATTATATCGTATATGCGGTAAGCAAGAACCCTAAGGGCCCCTTTACCTTCAAGGGAAGGATATTAAATCCGGTTATCGGATGGACCACACATCATTCCATCGTAGAGTATAAGGGAAAATGGTATCTGTTCTACCATGACAGTTCGTTATCCGGAGGAGTTAACCATCTTCGTTGCGTAAAATATACGGAGATTCATTATAATCCTGACGGCACCATACAGACAATAGACCCCTACGGCAATTAAAAAATGATTGACTAAAGGCGTGTTGCAAGATAACACGCCTTATTATTTATTATATTTATGTTATTACTAAATTCCATTGGATCAAATACATACGTTAAATTATACTTATTCTATTATTCTTTATTCTATTATTCTTTA
>DCTS01000026.1 GCA_002329645.1 Lachnoclostridium sp. UBA1434
TTCGGTGAAATGGAAGTTTGGGCGCTGGAAGCATACGGCGCATCCTACACCTTACAGGAAATCCTGACCGTGAAGTCCGATGATGTTATCGGCCGTGTCAAGACATACGAAGCCATCATCAAGGGCGACAACATTCCTGAGCCCGGTATTCCGGAATCCTTCAAGGTACTTTTAAAGGAACTCCAGTCACTTGCACTTGATGTAACCGTTCTGGATGAGTACGGCAAAGAGGTAAAGATGACGGAAAGCATAGATTACGGTGATTCGGAGCTTACCCCTCTGATCGAAGGTGATAATAGCTTCAGATACGATGAAGGCTATGAGGATGCCGGATTTACGCAGACCAGCGTTGAAGACCTGGATTCGGACTTCTTTGATATATACGAGGAGGAAGTCGGGGAAACACCTGAGGATCCCGTTGATGACGAAATATATGCAGATGAGGACGAGGAACTCGAGGATGAGGAGATATGTCCCAACTGCGGAGCCGTCACACAGGTTGGTGCAACCAGGTGCAAGACTTGCGGTCAGCCGCTGATTTAAGGATCAGCCGGTTTAGTCATTAAAATTGCAAGCTTAACGAAGGGAGATCAAAGGATGCCTGATAGAATGTATAATAATGTGCAGGATATAACCTATGACGCGATAAAAATTGGTTTAGCTTCACCTGAGAAGATAAGGGAATGGTCCAGGGGTGAAGTAAGAAAACCCGAGACTATCAACTACAGAACCCTTAAGCCTGAGAAGGACGGTTTGTTCTGTGAAAGGATCTTCGGACCCAGCAGGGACTGGGAATGCCATTGCGGCAAATATAAGAAGATCAGATATAAGGGTGTTGTCTGTGACAGGTGCGGAGTAGAGGTAACTAAGGCAAGTGTACGGCGTGAAAGAATGGGGCACATAGAGCTGGCAGCTCCCGTATCCCATATATGGTATTTTAAAGGAATACCCAGCCGTATGGGATTGATGCTTGATTTGTCTCCCAGGACACTTGAGAAGGTGCTTTACTTTGCTTCCTATATTGTACTGGATAAAGGGACAACCGACCTGCAGTATAAGCAGGTGCTTAATGAGAAGGAAAAGCAGGAGGTTTTTGAAAAGTACGGACCTAACAGCTGCAGGCTGGGAATGGGTGCGGAAGCAATCCAGGAGCTTTTACGGGCTATTGATCTGGAGAAGGAAGCTAAGGAGCTGAAGAAGGCTCTCAAGGATTCCACAGGGCAAAAGAGGGCAAGGATTATTAAGCGCCTTGAAGTTGTGGAGGCTTTCAGGGAGTCGGGCAATAAGCCTGAATGGATGATATTAACCGTAATCCCGGTTATTCCTCCGGATCTTCGTCCTATGGTCCAGTTGGATGGCGGCCGCTTTGCCACCTCTGACATGAATGACTTGTACCGCAGAATTATTAACAGAAATAATCGTTTAAAACGGCTGCTTGAGCTTGGTGCACCGGATATTATTGTGCGCAACGAGAAGAGAATGCTGCAGGAGGCCGTGGATGCACTTATAGATAACGGAAGAAGGGGCAGACCGGTAACCGGACCAGGTAATCGTGCCTTAAAATCCCTGTCGGATATGCTTAAAGGTAAGCAGGGCCGCTTCAGGCAGAACCTGCTTGGTAAGCGTGTCGACTACTCGGGACGTTCGGTTATTGTTGTAGGACCCGAATTAAAGCTTTATCAGTGCGGTCTTCCTAAAGAGATGGCAATCGAGCTGTTCAAGCCCTTTGTTATGAAGGAACTGGTTGCCAGAGGAACGGCACATAATATTAAATCTGCAAAGAAAATGGTGGAAAGGCTGCAGCCGGAGGTTTGGGATGTCCTTGAGGAGGTAATCAAGGAACACCCTGTAATGCTTAACCGTGCGCCAACCTTACACAGGCTTGGTATTCAGGCCTTTGAGCCCATACTTGTTGAGGGTAAGGCAATCAAGCTTCATCCGCTTGTTTGTACGGCTTATAATGCCGACTTTGACGGAGATCAGATGGCTGTCCATGTTCCGCTGTCGGTTGAAGCCCAGGCAGAATGCAGATTCCTTCTGCTGTCTCCCAACAACCTCCTGAAGCCTTCAGGAGGTGAGCCGATAACCGTACCTTCACAGGACATGGTGCTTGGTATATATTACCTGACCATTGACAGAGATAATGACAAAGGCATAACACATTCCTTTAAGAGCATCGATGAAGCCATACTTGCATATGAGAATGATGTAATAACCCTGCATGAAAAGATACAGGTTAAAAGGACAGGGTACGATCAGGAGGGGAATCGCATAACTGCTGTTGTTGAATCAACACTGGGCCGCTTCCTGTTCAATGAGATTATACCCCAGGACCTTGGCTTTGTGGATCGCAGCATTAAGGAAAACCTGCTGAAGCTTGAAGCAGATTTTCTGGTTACGAAGAAGCAGCTGAAGCAGATTTTGGAGAAATGCATCAATATCCATGGTGCGACGCAAACTGCGGAAATACTGGATAAGATAAAGGCCATGGGCTTTAAATATTCCACCAGCTCCGCAATGACCGTATCCATCTCCGATATGGATGTACCTGAGGTTAAAAAGCAGATTATCAGCGAAGCGGAAAAAACCGTTGCAAATATATCAAAGGAATACAGACGAGGCAGGATGACCGAGGAGGAAAGGTATAATACGGTTATAGAGACCTGGAAGGAAGCCGACCAGGTGCTTACTGATACCCTGCTGGAGGGGCTGGACCGCTTTAACAACATCAAGATGATGTCCGACTCCGGAGCCCGTGGTTCAGACAAACAGATAAAGCAGCTTGCAGGTATGAGAGGACTTATGTCCGATACCTCAGGACGTACAATAGAGCTTCCGATTAAGTCAAACCTTCGTGAAGGTCTTGATGTTCTGGAATACTTCATTTCAGCACACGGTGCAAGAAAGGGCCTGTCAGATACGGCACTCAGAACGGCGGACTCAGGTTATCTTACCCGTCGTCTGGTGGATGTTGCCCAGGATCTTATTATTCGTGAAGTGGATTGCTGCGAGCATCAGGAAGAAATTCCGGGAATGTGGATAAAGGCCTTTACCGACGGCAATGAATTAATAGAATCACTTGAAGAAAGAATTACAGGAAGGTATTCCTGTGATACCTTATATGACCAGGATGGCAATGTGATAGTCAAGGCAAATCACATGATTACGCCAAAGCGTGCGGAACGCATAGTATCTGCAGGTATTGATAAAGTTAAGATTCGTACTGTGCTGACCTGCAAATCACATATCGGAGTCTGCGCAAAATGTTACGGATCCAACATGGCTACAGGCGAAGCCGTACAGGTTGGTGAGGCTGTTGGTATAATAGCTGCCCAGTCAATCGGCGAGCCCGGTACTCAGCTTACAATGAGAACCTTCCATACGGGCGGCGTTGCAGGTGACGACATCACCCAGGGTCTGCCCCGTGTCGAGGAGCTTTTCGAAGCAAGGAAGCCCAAGGGACTTGCCATCATTGCCGAGTTTGGCGGTGTGGTGGCAATAAAGGATACAAAGAAAAAGCGTGAGGTTATCATCACTAATCCTGAAACAGGCGAAAGCAAGGCTTATCTGATTCCTTACGGTTCAAGGATTAAGGTTAATGACAATGATGTGCTTGAGGCAGGAGATGAGCTTACCGAGGGAAGCGTTAATCCTCATGATATTTTAAAGATCAAGGGTATCCGTGCGGTACAGGATTATATGATCCAGGAGGTTCAGAGAGTTTACCGCCTTCAGGGTGTTGAGATCAACGACAAGCATATTGAGGTTATTGTAAGGCAAATGCTTAAGAAGGTCCGTATCGAGAACAACGGAGATACCAACTTCCTGCCCGGTTCCCTTATTGACATTCTTGAGTATGAGGATGAAAACAAGAGGATGATTGAAGCAGGGCTTGAACCGGCTGAAGGCAAGCAGGTCATGCTTGGTATTACCAAGGCATCACTGGCCACCAATTCCTTCCTGTCGGCAGCCTCCTTCCAGGAAACCACCAAGGTTCTTACCGAAGCTGCAATCAAGGGCAAGGTGGATCCGCTGATAGGTCTTAAGGAGAATGTCATTATTGGTAAGCTGATTCCTGCAGGCTCGGGAATGAAGAGGTACCATAATGTCAGGCTGAATACCGATTATGAGCAGGAATATATGCTTTCCGAGGATATAGGGACGGATGACGCCTACATGGATGACTTTAATTCCTTTGATTATCCGGAAGGTGCATATGGCGACGAGGATTACTATCGTGACGCATATTATGAAGAGGGATATGAAGGTCAGGAAGGCTATGATTATGACGGTCATTATGATGGTCAGGAAGGTTATGATGGTCAGGAGGGCTACGAGGATGGCTACAATGACGATGATAACCATATAGATGGGCATGAAGAGGGTTATATAAATGATGAAACCGGGGAAGTCTATGAAGGAGAAGACGGCATAGCGGATATAGTTTATGACGAAGACAAGTACACTTCCCAGGACAATTATATCGGCCGGGAGGATGCTGTTCCCGGAGTGGACGACGCTCATGTGGGCTATGGCGAAAACAGCCATAATGACGGTGATTTTACCGAAACCGAATTCAACCTGAAGGGAATAAGTGAAGAGGACTACAGCGACGGCTTATAATCTTCAATGAAGTAACTTGATTAAATCATGAGTATAAATAGAGAGGGCGCACTGCCTTTAATGAGGGTGCACCCTCTTTAGGATATGAAGGGGTTCGTGTAAATGGAATACTTGAATAGATTCGAAGAATGGCTTAATGATCCGTACTATGACGAGGAGACAAAATCCGAGTTGTACGCCCTTAAGGGAAATGATAAGGAGATAAAGGAAAGGTTTTATAAGGATCTGGAATTTGGAACCGGCGGTTTGCGGGGTATTATAGGTGCCGGTATAAACAGGATGAATATTTATACCGTAAGGCGGGCAACCCAGGGTCTGGCAAATTATATTATTAAAGAAGGCGGCGCCGGCAAGGGTGTTGCAATAGCCTATGATTCCAGAAGAAAATCCCCCGAATTTGCCATGGAGACGGCTCTATGCCTTGCCGCCAATAATATTAAGGCATATTTATTCGAAGGCTTAAGGCCTACTCCCGAGCTGTCCTTTGCACTCAGAGAGCTGGGCTGCATTGCAGGCGTTGTAATCACCGCGAGCCATAACCCTCCCGAATATAATGGTTATAAGGTTTACTGGGAGGACGGAGCCCAGATAACTCCTCCGAGGGATTCACAGATTATAGCTGAGGTTAATGCCATTACTGATTTTTCTGCCGTAAAAACCATGAAGAAGGAAGATGCGATTGCTTCGGGTCTTCTTAAAATAACAGGCGGGGAAATTGACGACAGATATATTGAGGAATTGAAAAAGCTGGTCATAAATCCTGTCGGCGGGGAAAGCAAAGACTTAAAGATAGTATATACACCGCTGAACGGATCCGGCAATATGCCTGTACGCAGAATACTTGGCGAAATAGGATTCAGCAATGTATATGTGGTTCCTGAACAGGAGCTTCCGGATTCCGATTTCACAACTGTAGGCTATCCCAATCCTGAGGATCCCAAGGTCTTTACACTGGCTAAAAAGCTTGCGGACGAAGTGGGAGCCGATATTATCCTTGCCACCGACCCGGATGCGGATCGCCTTGGTGTCCAGGTCAGGGATAACAACGGAGAATTTGTACTGTTTAACGGCAATATGACCGGTGCGCTCCTTGCCGAATATGAGTTTTCCCAGCTTGCAGCCGGGAATAAGCTGCCTGATAATCCTGCATTAATCAAAACTATAGTAACGGGCAACATATCGGACAGGATTGCTGCAGCTTACAATGCGGTTCTCATCGAGGTGCTGACAGGCTTTAAATATATCGGAGAAAAGATAAAGCATTTTGAAGAAACCGGGTCCAATTCATTTATATTTGGTTATGAGGAAAGCTACGGCTTTCTTATAGGTACCCACTCAAGAGATAAGGATGCGGTTGCAGCAGCAATGGTATTGTGTGAGGCGGCTGCATATTACAGGCATAAGGGTATGTCCCTGTATGACCAGCTTATGAAGCTTTATGAAATGTACGGCTATTACCTGGAGGATGTCAAATTCACGACCCTTAAGGGAATTGAAGGGATTGAAAAGATCAAATCAATCATGGAAGCCTACAGGGCTAATCCGCCAAAAGAAGCAGGCGGCATGAAAATCATAAAGATAAGAGACTATCTTAAGGATACGATTACCGATATAACTTCAAAGGAAACCGTACCCACATACCTTCCGAAATCCGATGTGCTTTATTTTGAGATGGAGGATGATGCATGGTGTGCTGTACGCCCGTCAGGCACCGAACCAAAGATAAAGTTTTATTTCGGTGTAAGAGGAAGCAGCATCGAGGATGCAAAGGTTAAGCTGAAAAAGCTTATGGACGACCCTGTATTTAAAGTAAGCTAGCCAATAAGGGACTTTTGCATAATAACTATCAGTCTCTTTATACAATAAAAATTCCCCGTGAAAACGGGGAATTACTTTATTCCGATATAGAGCAATATGTTACGTGAGAACCTTGTCCGTTACTTATAAGCCTGCTTAAAAATGTATTACACAAGCTTTTGACCGCAGTTGGGGCAGAAGTTTCCGGTACCGGCCTTTTCACCGCAGTTAGGGCAGAAGTTGGACTTTGCACCTGAAGAAGGGTTCTGAGCTGCATTCTGGTTATTTATATTCTGCATCATCTGGTTAGCCAGATTCATACCCATCATCATGCCCGCCATATCGGCTGCAGCCGAGCCGCCCTTTATTTTGCCCTCGGTAATGCCTTCCGTCATTGCAATCGTCTGATAACGGTTAAGGTCGCCAACCATGGTATGGGAAGCATTTTTATTTATCATTGCCTGTATCTCTTCGGGATAAGAAAAGCTCATTATATTGAAGGCTGTAACCGACATGCCTGAGTCAAAAAGCTGCATATCCAGGTCTTCTCTGATACCCTTGGCAATGTCAAAGGAATTTGCCTGAAGGTTGAACATATCCTTGCCTTCCTTTGATATCCACTTCATTAAAAGCTGGTCAAGGATGGTAACAATCCTAAGCCTTACATCCTCAACTGCATAGGTTTGCCTTACGCCTGCAATCTTATCTATAAGCTTCACATAATCGGCTACCTTGAAGGTAAATGTACCGTTGGCGCGGATCGGCATTCCGCCGGGAAGGGAAGGAGTCGGAATAAGAATTGCATTCTGGGTTCCCCATTTTACCACAAATTCTCTGGTATTTACGAAGAGGACCTCTGCCCTCATGCCGCTGTTGAAGCCGAATTTGAAGCCTGCGAGAGTGGACAGGAAGGGGATTATCTGGGATTCAATATCATATTCACCCTCGTCCTTAAAAATGCCCTCCACCTTGCCGTTATACAGGAATACAGCATCCTGGCCGGGGCGTATAATCAGCCGGCTTCCCTTCTTAATCTCATCATTGTTCCATTTATAGAATATTAAATCGTCCCGAAATTCCTGCCATTCGACTACATTTGCAAATTGTCTTGAAAATAATCCCATATTATACCTCCCATATTTGATTTACCGCAAGTATTATTATATATACTTTATTGTTAAAAAGCCACATTTATCTTTCACCCTTCACTATCGGGCATCTGCCGGCAGACTTATAAGCACCGCCAAAGGCAGTCACAGTCTTCTTCCCCCCGAGCTGTGGGAACGTCCTCCTGAGGAAACGCCTCCTCTGAAACCGCCGGAATTGAAGCCGCCCCTTCCGGACGTGTTGTTGGTATTGTTCGTTGGCCTTCGTATTCGCGTCACCCTGGTTCTGATATAGACATCTCTTCTTCCAATCAGCCCGGAACGATTCACATCCAGATAATCGCTGCCTTTAGCAGTCATCCTGCCGCCGGAGTTATATGCCATAATCCCGACAGTTATACCGCCTATTGCCAGTGAGGCGGCAAGCTGGAACCATACTTTAGTAAGAACCGATTCGGGTTTGTCATAATACCTGTCATAATCATATTCATTCTGATGTCTTATGTAATCATCTTTTGCCGGATCAGAGGAACTCCCGGAAGGAAGATCCTGCAGGTTATAGTTATGGTCCCAGTTAAGCTCGGAATCATCCTTCATATAATCTGCGGACATGGTAATATAGGTTTCAAAGGCATCGTAGTAATTGCCTGCCTTCATGTCATCAAATACAGTATCCAGGATTACATCTATTCGCCTTGAGTGAATATAGGTTTCAGCCTTGCCGTAACCCTCCATGAAGATTTCGCTGCGAGCCATATCATAAAGGAAGTATACTCTGTCACCGACAGGAAGCAGGTCTTCAAAATCCTCGATATATCTTTCCGGATATACTGTATTGGGATCATTATGGGTCAGAATGAATATTTCAACCTCTGCATCCTCCCCGTATGTAAGGCACATATCCTCTAAAAGGCTGATTTCCTCCTGTGTCAAAATCCCTGCTTCGTCATATACCCTCTTTGCATTGCCCTCAGCTTCGGCAGCCAGGGCGCTGCCCGTTCCGGGAAGCATTATTGCCAGGAGCATACCCATAAGAAAGCAGAATAAAAATGTTCTTCTTAAGCCATCTCTCATTATCTTGCACCTCCCAGCAAAAGGGTCAGAAGCCGCATAACAAGGAAGGCTCCTGACGAAATACCCGAAAACCAGAGCATAATCTTAGCCGCACTTAAGGGTGGTTTTCCCACTATCTTTCCGGTTTGGCCGTTCATTGCAAATATATGCTCGGCCTTCCTGTAATCATAGCATACCATCCAGACCGGAAAAAGTGTATAATCAGCCCTCAGCTTGCGTATATCTATGCTTTTTCTGTTAAAGGATACTGTTGAATAACCGGTGATAGTAGATCTTATATAAGCATCCACATAATCACTGACGCGGGACTTAATTCTTGGCAGCAGCGCATTATCATCAAAATCATACTTCTCCGCTATGTATCCGGCAAGATAGGGCATGTTGAAATCCTTAAGGCCGCTGTATTCATAAGGCTCCAGCTTATCCATCATATTATCGTCCATTTTCTGAGAGGCATCGCAGGGTATACGGATATAGTTCAGATCCACCTTCCTGTAAACATGATAATATTTTGTCTCGGTATATATCCAGTCGCCCAGGGTATATGTTCGTACCCTGGTGCAGGTAGCCTCTGCCTCTCCCCGTCCGTTGAGGTCATACAGCCAGAAGGGGACATACAGACCCGTAATATTTTTTATCCGGTCGGCGGTCATGAAATCGGAAGGTGTAAGCAGGCCCTTCCGGCACCATTTTTTAAAGGCTTCCTGAGCCTGACTTTTACTTATAGTAAAAGGAATTACCTTATCGGGTGCCAGGCTTCCGCTTAACCGGTCCCCCAGCACCACCCCTGCCTGGCAGAAGCTGCAGGTGGTAGCTGTCGTCTGGGGGTCCGTTATCAATACGGCGCCGCAGTTTTTGCAATGATACTCGACGGCCTCATCTCCCTCAAAGGTATTATGAGACTCAGATTCATCCGGAAGCTCCTCATAATCGTTGTCAAATGCAGATCTGGCAGCTTCCTCATCCTTCTCGTCCATATCATATGAGTAGGTGCCGTCTGAAGTCGAATGCTTCTCACCCGCCATCTGTTCAATATTATCTGTTCTGCCGCAGCTGTCGCAGCGCAGCATACCCGATTCTGCATTATATGCCATATCGGCTCCGCAGTTCGGACATTTATAATGTATAACCATATCCTGCCCCCTGTTCGGTAATATACATAACGAATTTTGCAGTTATTCATAGATAAATCTATGATTTCAAAGAGAATTGTCAATCTCCTGTGAAATCATAGATTTTTATATACATAAGTCTATGCTTGAAATGTACTATTTGTTAAGGCTTTCCTTTAAGGCTGCAAGCTCTTCGTCAATCGAGGCATCCGATGTATACTTTTTTGCAAGATCCTCTATTGTCTGCTCGGAGGAGGTACGGTTCAGCTCAGCCATGGCATTTGCCTTATCAAGAGCCTTATCGGCCATTTCCTCATATTTTTCAAAGCTTGCTATTGAATCATTGGTGCTCACCACAGAAGAGCTCATCTTGTTGATTCTTTCCTGTGTCTTAGCTACGGCAAGCTTGCCCTTTATCATATCCTTGCGTGCTTCCAGCTCGTTAATATCATTTACAAGCTTGTCATGCATCTGTCTCATATGTGCAGCATTATTTTTAGCCAGCTCATAGGCATCCTTTAACCCGGGCTGTCTGGATGTAAGCACAGCCTTTTGCTCCAGGAACCTGCGTGCGTCATTCTCATTGCCCGCCTCAAGTGCTTTAATGGCATAGGACTGCATTTTCTCAATTTCAGCATTGCATTCGTCAAGCGCTCTTTTTGCCCTCTGTTCCTCGGCCATAATTGCGGCAGTCTCGGATTTGACCTTGCCAAGGTCTGAGTTTAAGTTCCTTAAGCATTGGTCAATCATCTTTTCGGGATCCTCCGCCTTATCCAGAAGAGCGTTGATATTACTGGCCATAATGTCTCTGAACCTTGTTAAAATTCCCATATTATTTACCTCCATATGTATTATTCATTAAGCCCGGAGCATTTACTCCCCTGATTGTCACAAATATCTGTGTGCGGTCTCAGGTGTTTTATAAACCCGCAGGCCTTCATTGATACCTGTTACATTTACAAGTGTATAACTACCTGTATGCCCCGTCAAGTTAAATAAAGGTTAGAATTTGCTAAGAATAATTACGGGTATCCGGGTAAACTTATAAGCAGGTTGCACTTGCATGACGGTAAGTATATAATTAGTATGCGCGCAAGGTTATAATATTGCCATGACAGTTACAAATTCGATATTATATTGATTAATATATATTATAATAAGGTAGCTTATAGTATGTATCAGGAGGCATAATATTATGTGGATAGCAGACGGATGGAAGGATTTTGAGGTGCTGGACGCCTCCGGGGGAGAGAAGCTTGAGAGATGGGGAAAATATATTCTCATCCGGCCGGATCCTCAGGTGATCTGGAATACTCCCAAAAGCCACAGAGGCTGGAAGGAGAAAAATGCCCATTACCACAGGAGCAGCAAAGGCGGAGGAGAATGGGAATTCATCAATCTTCCCGAGCAGTGGGATATAAGGTACAAAGACCTTACCTTTCGTCTTAAGCCCTTCAGCTTTAAACATACGGGATTGTTTCCGGAGCAGGCAGTCAACTGGGATTGGTTTTCAGAAAGGATAAGCGCTGTCAGGGACAGGCAGGTAAAGGTGCTTAATCTTTTTGCATATACAGGCGGAGCTACACTGGCTGCGGCCAGGGCAGGGGCGGCTGTCACCCATGTGGATGCATCCAAGGGCATGGTCACCTGGGCAAAGGAAAATGCGAATGCCTCCGGGCTGTCCGATGCCAGGATACGTTATATAGTGGATGACTGCGTCAAGTTCGCGGAGAGGGAAATTCGCAGGGGCAGCAAATATGACGCAATAATCATGGATCCGCCCTCCTACGGCAGAGGGCCCAAGGGTGAGATATGGAAGATAGAGGACAGCATACATTCCTTTATTAAGCTGTGTGTCAGTCTGTTGTCCGAGGAGCCGTTGTTCTTCCTTATTAATTCGTACACCACGGGGCTGCAGCCGGGAGTACTTCACTATATGCTTTCATATGAAATAGGAAAGCATCGTGGAGGCAATGTAACCGCAGATGAAATAGGGCTCCCCGTATCAGGCAGCGGGCTGGTCCTTCCCTGCGGAGCCTCCGGCCGATGGGAAGCATAATAGACATATATTCCTGTAAAGAATATCACGCAGCATTAATGCAGTAATTAAAATAATCATAAAAGAGCTCATAATAATACAAAAACATGTAACATTAGGAGCGGTCAGATAGGGATTTGTAATCCCTGAAAAATTAGGCATAGTCGTTGATTTGCGGCTATGCCGTTTTTTCGTTTATTTTGGTAAGTCGATAGCGCCAATG
>DCTS01000095.1 GCA_002329645.1 Lachnoclostridium sp. UBA1434
TTTTTAGTTCCTCTATCCACCAGGCTGCATCCTGCCTGCTTAAGGAAAGGGTATCAAAGCCGTGGGACAGGCCGCTTAAGCAGGCCAGTCTTCCCACATATTTAAGCAGCCCCTTCAGCCTTAATGATATGTCCGGATTCCTTTCCTTCAGGTAATAGATATATTCCGAGAGCTGACCTTCATTGACATCCGCCGCCGTAAGTGTTTCGAAGGGAAGGCTTTCTATCGGAATAAAGAGAACGGATATGCTGTCAGACAGATATAGTGCCAGGGACCAGGTGAATAAAAAATACTGCCCGCCCGGAACGGGCGGAAAAATGGATATTATCCTTACGTCCTCCCTTTCGATATTGCAGCTGCCCTCCTCAAGGCTTGTATATAAGGACAGTATTTCCGTCATTACCTTGCCTGCCGGCTGGTATTTGTATATAAGATGCTCCTTGCCGCCGGACCCTTGCAGCTTATTGTCAGCAAGCCTGAATATGTAACGGATATTTTGGCAGCCATTCAGCTCAAGGGTGTCTTCCTCTTTACAGTCCCCTAAAAGCAGTATGTCAAGCTTCTGGTGCAATAAATACTCCTTCAGGCTTTCCGCTTCGGTAAATACGATGATATCAAAGATATTTGCTCCCCTGCGTTTGAAGTATTCCATAAAGCGCATGGTGTATTCGACGCAGGAATCAAAGAGCGCAAGAGACTTAAGCATTGCTCCTCCTGTTCCGTACTGCAAAACCGGCCGGTTCGGGAATTAAGATAATAGATCTGATATTAACTCTGATATTAGACGGGCTTTAGTAATATTTTGTGAAAGTAAGAAAATAATACAATAATAAAATTACACTGTCAATTAAATACAGGTTAAGACCCGCATCTTCGTTACTAATCAATAAATATTAACGGGCAATTCGTCAATTTGCCCAAGGCAGTATTACTGCCGGAAGGAATAATAAACGGCCAGCCCGTAAAGCAGTATGAAACCGGGAAGTCCAAGAAGTCCGTTTGACAGGATACTCATGGTGTTTACACCGACGAAGACCCTATAACCCCTGCTTTTCAAGAACATATCCAGTAAATAGACTCCCGCGGTACCAAGGCTTGCACGCAGCGCAAAATCCGCCAGAAGGTCCGGTCTCTTCCTTATCAGGCAGACTGTAATAAAAATTATACATGCAGCTATTATAATTATCAGTATAATCTTATCCATATCATCCTCCCTGCTTATAGCGGCGGCAAAAGCCTTTTACATAATACCGCCTGTTTAATAATACAACCCCAATACATTTATATACCGATTTGGCCGTTTTATTCTTGTTGATAGAATATTATGGAAAATAATTGACTATACTATTATCAAACCATAGAAAAGGATGGTGCCGCAAATGGGTATATTCTCAAGAAAAAAGCAGCCCAAGGAGGATCTGCTCTTAAATGAAATAAATAAGACAAAGCTGGCTCTGGAGGCCGTTTATTCGCATTTCGAAAATGTTGTCGACCCCGATCTCATTGACAGCTGCATATACGAAATGAATGCCGTACAAAACAGATATAAATTCCTGCTGAAGCAGGCTAAAGCCTCCGATAAAAATTACTGCTAAAAAATTGATTGAGTAAGAAATTCGAAAGAAGTTCTTACTCAATCAATTGTATGTCCCCAAAAACATGCCGCTACGGCTGACTCCGGAGGATGTTAATACGGTTAGTCCAAACACATGCCGCGCGGTTATCTCCAAAAGGATGCCGATACCCGGATGACAACCTTTTATGCTATAAATCCCCTGTTTTTATCAGAAGGATCTATGAATGTCTCGTTCAGACTGCCTCTGCCGTAGGTTAAGCCTGCATAAAGCTGCTGAGAATTGCGCATCAGAGGGCCTGATGTGTCGGTTTCGCTTATTTTTATGAATGCTTCCATAAGCTTATTAATTACTGTTTCCGCACTTGGAAGATATTCAGGATCTCTTTTAGCAAGTGCAGTGACTATTCTTTTGCTTGTATACAGGTATAAGCTTAACAAATCATAGGAAATGCCCTGTTTTAGGTCCAGCGCCGACATTAATTCATATATGTACCTTTGCACGGCCTTAAGCTCCCTGTCATATAAAGCCATATCATTATTATCATATGCCTTTCGTGCTTCATCAATCCGGGTCAGCGCAAGTTCATACAGTATTACGATGAGACCGCTTCCCGAAGCCTGTGCCGTTCTTGCCGCAAAGCCCCTGATTGTTTCCCTGTCCATGCCGAAACCTCCCGTACCGGTTTATCAGCCGCAATACGCCGAATGTTAATGAAGGCATATTGCGGCATGTACATAAATGTTCTGATTGTTAATGTCTTATGTCGGAGAATACTACTGCTGCAGCAAGCTAAGTATGGTCTGGGGCCTTAAGTTTGCCTGGGCAAGCATTGCAGTTCCGGCCTGGGCAAGTACATTTTTCTGTGTGTATTCCGCCATTTCCTCCGCCATATCCACATCTTCAATTCGTGAAAGGGATTCTGTCATGTTTTCGCCTGCCACATCAAGGTTGGATATGGAATGCTCAAGGCGGTTCTGGTATGCGCCAAGCTTAGAGCGGATAGACGACACCATGTTAATTGCATCATCCAGTAAAGATATTGCTTCCTGTGCTCCATCGCTAGTTCCCATGTTTATTTTATCTATTCCCAGCGTCTTGGTATTGACCTTGGGTATCCTTACAGACATGGTCTGACTTTCGTTAGCGCCTATCTGAAGATCCATCGGACCTGCATCCAGAACTGATACATATGCGGATACAGTTACTCCTCCGCTATAGGAGGCTGACGATCCGTTGATTCTATAATCGGTAAAAGCAGTTTCCGCCGTTCCTGGCTTCACTTCAAATATCATGCTGAAATCATTCCTGTCGGTCACCTTGACCTTGTTGCCCGATATTGATATGGTTGCTGTGTTTTCAAACCTTGAAGCTTCTGTCGCCGAGTTAATCCTTAACTGGGCAGCTGCATCAACTCCCTTTGCCTCGGCTCCGCTGATTGATAAGCCAAGCAGACTGCATAAGTTCTGATTGTCGCAGAACAACTCAATCTGCTGATTTGATCCATACTCCTTTGAAACAAATGCCAGGGCATGGGTATTACTAAGGGGTGCGATTGAATAGCCTGCCGTATCAAGATTTTGTGATACAGAAGGCTCGGTGCCTAAGGCTATATTAGTCGGATTCACCGTGAATACACTGACATTCAAGTTGTCACAGGTGTCCCTCAGCTTCTGGAATACTTCTTCTATCGTATCCCCTTCCTCAATATTTACAGTTTCACCGTTAATATTGATTGACCCTGCCTCCGAAGCGGAAATTTTTCTTAATGCCGGTGATGTGGGATCCGTTGGCGAAGCATAAAGGAAATCCATGTTGTCGCCGATTATAACTGCCTGTCTTGCATCCC
The DNA here is from genome assembly GCA_002329645.1 of Lachnoclostridium sp. UBA1434. Classification (GTDB taxonomy): domain Bacteria; phylum Bacillota; class Clostridia; order Lachnospirales; family Lachnospiraceae; genus Mobilitalea. The sequence goes on from DCTS01000095.1 coordinate 3,424, forward strand.
GTGTAATATTCACACCGTAAACCCCAACTGCAACTGTGTCTGAAAGCGATACCAGATCAACATTATTGTTGTTGGAATAGGACTTGCGGTCAACATTGCCGTCAAGCAGCGTCATTGTGTTAAATTCGGTAGTACTGGATATTCTGTTGATTTCCTCTTTCAACTGGTCAATCTCAGCCTGTATTGCATCGCGGTCATCGGCGGTATATATGCCGTTGGCAGACTGGACCGCCAGCTCCCTCATTCTCTGAAGCATTGCTTCAACCTCGACAAGCGCTCCTTCTGCTGTCTGTATGACCGATATTCCGTCCAGCGCATTCCTGGAAGCCTGGTCAAGCCCGGCTATCTGTGTCCTCATTTTTTCTGAAATGGCAAGTCCGGCAGAATCATCGGCAGCGCTGTTAATGCGATAACCGGAGGATAGTCTCTTCAGACTGGCATCGAGCAGTTTATTTGTCTTAGCCAGTTGGTTGTTTGCTTTTAAAGCGGAAATGTTATGGTTTATTCTCATTTTTCACATTCCTTTCTGCTTAAAGCTCCATTTCCCCTCCTTGTGTCAATGGATAGCTATGAATTATATATTACTTTATCAGCAACATCCATGTGCCAATTATATATGACTCTTATACCGAAAGCTCCGCATCCCTGATCATAAGAATGAATTCCCTGGCTATGCGGTACAGAAGCCTTTCCGATTCCTTATGGAAGGTGTCAGGTTGTCCGGCTCCTAATTCTCTGAACGGGCTGCTGTCATTCGTGCCCTTATCAAGCACCGTGTCCAGCTGCTTAACCTCAATGCCGCATTCCTTAAGCGTCCCCTTATACCCCTCAAGGAATCCCTCCAGAATGTCCCTTCCCATCATGCTGTCACATATTATAAGACCGCTTGTGTTATTATCCTTCAGGCTCATATCCGCTTTCAGCCTTCCAAGCTTGCCGGAATATACGGTAACTGTTGCCCTGCCTGTTTCCGAGCCCTGTCTGATAATAGTAACATTAATATTAGTTATTCCGTTCTTAGTCTCGAGAGGAATCTGATAAAACTCCCTTTGCGCAAGCTTGCCCGCCAGTGAAAGCTGAATTCTCATGCTTTTCAGTTCCGTAAGCTTTTCTGCGTCTATGGGGCCTGTCCCAAGCTGTTCATCAATCTCGGCGGCAGCCATTTCATTAAGCTCCTGATATGCATTCTCCATCGACTGCCTGTCGGTTAATTTATCGGCCAGTTCAAAGGATTTCTTAAGCTCTTTTTCCTTATCGGAAGATGAGTCTTCGTTCCTTAAGCCCGTAAGCCTTTTATACCATGTGCCGCCCTTTGTCAGTATCTGCCCGGCAGCTAAAATATTCGCGGGAGTACATGGTACTCTGTAATCCTCTAAAAATCTTATGGCTTGCTCAGAGTCTTTAAACATCTCCTTCATCTGCTGAAGCTTGTGCTCATATACGGACTCCTCCGAATTATAGTCATCCTTATATTCGGCTGCAAGATCAAATAACGCCTCCACCGGCATGCTTCGCAGGGTGTTCCATATACCGCCTGCAGCCGTTTCTGAAGCAGGGGCGGATTGTGACCGGGTTAATGCATCGGATGCCGCCCTGACCCTCTCCTGTATAAACTCCAGTTTTCCGGGTGTCATATCCTCGCCAAGCTGCCGGATAACCTTATTCAAAAAATCCGCATTGCCGTCAGCTTCGATATTATCCATATATTCATTATTAGTTATATGTTCATTGTTCTTGGTATCCCGTAAAAATTCTTCTGCTTTTACATCTCCGCTGCTGCTCTCATTACTGCTGCTCTCATTACCGCTGTTCTTCAGCTCATCCATTGCTTCATATGCTGCCTCAATCTGATCCGTAATAGATTCCCCTCTCAATGTCCTCTCCTGAAGGAGGCCAAATTCATCATTAATTACGGCATCCATTCTGCCCTTATGATATATCCTTACAGCAGTAAGCAGATTTTCGAGAGTAACATCCATATCGGCCTTTATTACCGCTCCCAGGGCGGCTCCGTCAGTCCGTTCCACATTGTGAAGCAGCCTGTATATTCCTATAAAGGCCTTTCTTTCCGCCAATGGAAGCTCATTTCTTCTGTCAAGCTTCATAAGGTAATCGGAGAACCTTTCCTCCTTTGATATTCCCATCTGACTTTTAAGCTCTTCTATTTTGTCATTCAGCTCATGTATGGGAAGTGAAAGGGGGTTGATACCCTCCTTTATAAGCCTTACTGTTATTGCGGGATGGAGGTTTTTAATAAGTGTGTTTACCTCCAGATCATATGCTTTAACCCTGTCGATATTCTCACCGTTTATGTCCATGCTGTTATAGCCAAGTATGCGCACTGCTCTTTGGTTATAGACCGTATTGTCAATACCCATTTCCTTAAGAAGGCTTTCCGCATTCTTAAAGGCTTTTTGTATGGAATCTCCGTACTCCCGGTCGGGCCTTGTCATCAGGGCTTCATAAGCTTCGTTAGCCCTGTTGTAATCCGCTGCGAGCCTGTCGCCCTTCTCAAGCAGTTCTGATATTGTCATCCGGTATCCGGTATCAAGAGTTGATCCGATAACCCTTATCGGAATATCCTTAAGCCTGTCCACGTTGTGGAGTGAGGTTTTCAAGGTCTGAATATTGCCGGTGTCTGAAGCCGCTCCGGCCTCATTAAGCATCTCAGAATATATATTGTCCTCCAGCAGCCTGAGCTGCTCCACCACCTTGTCAAGCTCTGCTGTCTCGATATATATGCCCTGCTTCATCAGTCGGACGGCTGCCTCCACAGTCATTTTAAGCCGTATCTCCTCCATCAGCCTCTGTGCCCTGGCTGCTTCATAAAGCTGCTCCTTTGAAAGCCTGTCAGATTCAATGTCCGTTTCTTCCAATGCCTCGTTATGAATCTTCTCCAGCTCTTCTATGGTCAGGTCTCTGTCTTCAAGGACAGCTCTTGAGATGTCCTCCTCCTCTATTGACTCAATCCCCGTGATAAGCCGCTCAGCCCTGTACTTATATACCGGCAGCAGCGGAATATCCTCCGGCGCCAGCCCACCGGCCATCCCCTCCAGAATATTGTTAAGTATAAGCTCCTCATCCATATATTGATCCAGGTTTCTTAAGCCTTCCAGGTGGTCCAGGTTCTCCCTGTTCAGCGGAATATTATTATCCACAAGCCATTTTGCATTCTTAAGAGTTTCCTCATTTATCTCATAATTTGATGCCTTCAGGATGTCCTTTACCTGGGGAAGCAGCTTATCCCATTCCTCATCGGATACTGAACTGCTGCTCATATTATTGCCCCTGTCAAATTGAGACTTATACATATTTCCGATAGTAGGCTTAAGGCCGCGCATAAACAAGCCTTTAACCGTATTCTCGTCCATGTTAAGCGCGGTTTTGCTTAAGTTAAGCGCTCCCAACACCTGCTTTACGGTTTTTTCATCCGCAGGAAGGTTGAACTCCTTAAGCTTTTTTTGTATATATTCTTCATCAGATGCATTAAAGCCCTTGCCGCTCCTTTGGTTATCAGGGCTTTCCTGCTTTTCGGCTTTTTTCTTCAGTCTGGTCAGGGCAGTGCTAAGCTCCCTTAAGCTCATTTTATCAGCCGATAAGCCCTCCTTTTCAAGATGGCCGTAGTCCTTTCCCGTCATTCGAAAGGCAACATCGCCCATACTTTTCTTTGAAGCCTTAATCTTATCCTCCCTTTCGGCCCGCTTTGCGTCTATTTCCTTAAGGGATGATATTATACTCCGGTCGGAGTTAAGCTTTATTATCGAAATAAATGATTTTCTATCCCCATTGGCAAAGCTGTCTGCAAGCTGCAGCTTAACCTGGGTGTCCGTAACGCTGAGAACCTTCAGGGTGACAGACATACCAAGGGAGGCATCCTTAATCAGATTGCCGGGAGCCTTGACGCTTGTTCCTTCTATATTAAACGTTATGCTTTTACCGATTTTAGTTATAATTCCTTTGACATTCTGGCCGGCAAAAAACTGCGGCCTTCCTGCCGGGCTTTTTGTGTCCTCTTTCTGCCCGTTATTGTGAAGGCCTGTTAATATGCTTTGCTTAGTATATACCATTGGTTCATCATACAATGTTCCCATTATTCCTCCGCTCACAAGTCAAGGTCATTCCGGCATTACTCAGGGATTTCCTGATTTACATGCCGGAGAAGTCTGTTATAATATTTATGCCTGCTTGTATTATTTCGGATAATAAGGGCTAAAACTTAACTAAAGTTATGCTTTTTACACTTCTTTCCCAATCAATACAGGAATAAAATATAAAACAGCAGGTTTTTATTTGTATATGTAAAGCAATTATTTATCCGGGAAACGGTAAGCATTTCCTTTGCATATAATTGATGTAGCGGTTGGAGGTTGTAATGAAGAAGTTCCGTAATACTTTACTCCTGTTTCATGTTCTTGTATTGTTTTTGCTGTCTGTGCTCACAGGCTGCGACATGCCGGCAGACAATGAGCTTCACGGAAAAAGCTTTGATGAGTTCCTGAATGAAGTATTTCTTGAAGAGGTTCAATCCGACACCCTGACTCTTAATTATACTCTTACCGAGCCTGAAAGGTACGGTATTGGGACCGGCGAGCCCACCCTTGGAGAGTATACAATTGAGAACATGCAGGAATCCCTGGCTAAAACCGAAAACCATCTTAAGATACTGAAGAGCTTTGATTATGAAACACTTACCCCGGAGCAGCAGCTTACCTATGATATTCTTCTGAACTTCCTTGAAATGGATATTGTTCTCGGAGATTATCTGTATTACAGTGAATGTCTTGGCCCCACCACCGGTATTCAGGCACAGCTTCCCATCCTGCTGGCTGAATATAATTTTTACGACAGGGACGATATTGACATGTATATAGGGCTTCTCCCCTGTGTATACGATTATTTTGAAGATATTGCCGAATTTGAACGGGAAAAGTCCGAAAGAGGCCTCTTTATGAAGGATGAGGTTGCGGACAGAATTATTGAGCAATGCGAAGCCTTTATAGATAATCCTGAAAATAATTTTCTGATAGAGTACTTCAATGATAAGATATCGGGCTTTGAAGGTCTGACTGAGAACGAAGCCACGGAATATGCTGCAGCCAACAGAGACGGCGTGCTTAATTATGTTATTCCGGCCTATGAGCTGCTGATAGATACGCTTAAGGACCTTAAAGGGACCGGCATAAATAGCGGGGGCTTGTATTACTTTCCTGAAGGCCAGGCCTATTATGAATATTTAGCCCTGTCTAAAACCGGCTCCGAAATGGATATTGAGGAAATGGCAGATATGCTTGATGAGGCTATCGGCAACGGAATACTAAAGATAACCAAAATGGCCCTGTCCGACCCGCAGCTGATTGAGGAATTAGAAGCCTTCAGCTCCTTTCCCTTAACGGACCCTGACGAAATTCTGGATGACCTGAAAAATGACATTGTTGCAGACTTTCCCGAGCCTGTTCCTGTGGAATATGAAATAAAATACATTCATGAATCCCTTTCAGACTATTTAAGTCCTGCCATGTACCTCATACCGGCTATTGACGACTACACAAGCAATAATATTTACATCAACTCAGACAGAACAGACGTCCTGTCCAGGATATACACCACCATGGCACATGAAGGATATCCCGGCCACCTGTACCAAAATGTATATTTCAGGAGTCAGGATCCCCATCCCATAAGAAGCCTTATGAATTTCATCGGCTATGACGAGGGCTGGGCAACCTATGTGGAATTTTGCTCCTACAGCTATGCCGGCATTGATGAGGACCTGGCCGGATTCATGGAAGCCAATAATGAAATTGTCCTCTTTATGTATGCAAGGGCCGATATAGGTATCCACTACGAGGGCTGGACAAAGGATAAAGCCCTGGAGTTTATCACAGGCTTTACCGGAGATGATGAGATCTCAGAAAGAATATATGAGACCCTGCTTGAGGAACCCTCCATATATCTTCCTTATGCCGTGGGATATCTGGAAATCCTTAATCTGCGTGAAAAAGCCGAAAACGAGCTCGGCAGCCGGTTTTCCGTCAGGGATTTTCATAAATTCCTTCTGGATATAGGCCCTGCCCAGTATACCGTAATAGATGATTATATGGATATATGGCTGGGCAGCATGGATTAAACCGGATGAGCAGTATTTATTTACTTGTTTTATTATGCTGCAAAATTTAATTAAGTCATAATTCAATAATTTCCTATATATGTCAGGTGTGTTGTAAAATGGTTGACATATGCCTGATAATGGAATATACTTAGCTTGGCGTACAATTTTTATTGTACGCCTTTTTAATGGATTATTAAATAAAATCTAACAGGGAGGATAAAATCATGTCAACAAAAGCGTATTATAAGCATGATGAAATCGGAGCCGGCAAACCAGGATTCTCCAGGACCCGTTCCATTATTGAAGCCGCATTTTACGGAAACAATGTGGTTAGGGTTAATACCCTGAAGGAAGCATATGAGCTGGCTAAGAACTCACCCGGTACCATAGTTACCGATATGCCCGTATACAAAGGTGAAGAATTTGGTTTGGAACCGGATGCAAAGATACTTCTGTTTAATGACGGATCTGTTACCGGACGCTGTGCCGCCGCCAGAAGGATAGCCGGTGAGCCCGGAATAGATTGTGCCGATCTCGATAAAAAGGTTATGGATGCCATTTATGATACCAGATATTCCACTCTGTACCATGCAGAGACTTATATAGGTCTGGATCCGGAATTCATGGTAAAGGCACATTTATTAATACCGGAAGGGGAAGAAAACATCCTGTATAACTGGATGCTCAACTTTCAATATATGTCCGACAGTTATGTAAAAATGTATAAGGAATCCCGTCCTATAGGAAACGAACCTGACATATACATCTTTTCTTCACCTCAATGGAAGCATCCTGACCACCCGCTTGGCCTTACATATTTTAATACACCTGAAAACTGTGCCGCTTTGCTGGGAATGAGATATTTCGGCGAGCATAAGAAGGGAACCCTTACTATTTCCTGGGCAATTGCAAACCGCAACGGATATGCATCCTGCCACGGCGGTCAGAAAAGGTACAACCTTGGGGGCGGCAAATCTTATGTTGCTTCTGTATTCGGCCTGTCGGGTTCCGGCAAATCAACTATCACACATGCAAAGCATGGCGGCAAATTTGATGTGACCGTGCTGCATGACGATGCCTTTATAATCAACACCGAAACCGGTTCTTCCATAGCCCTTGAACCAACCTATTTTGATAAGACACAGGACTATCCTACATTTTGCAGTGATAATAAATACCTGATAACTGTCCAAAACTGCTCGGCTACTCTTGATGAGAACGGCAAGGTCGTAATTGTAACCGAGGATATCCGAAACGGCAACGGTCGTGCAATCAAGTCAAAGCTATGGTCGCCCAACCGGGTTGATAGAATAACCGAACCGGTCAATGCAATCTTCTGGATTATGAAGGACCCCACCCTTCCTCCTGTTGTTAAGCTGAAGGGAGCCTCCCTTGCTTCTGTAATGGGCGCAACTCTGGCAACAAAGAGAACGACGGCAGAGCGCCTCGCTCCCGGTGTGGATCCCAATGCCCTGGTTGTGGAACCCTATGCCAATCCCTTCAGGACATATCCGCTTGCCCATGATTATGAGAAGTTCAAGAAGCTGGTGGCTGAAAGGCATGTTGACTGCTATATAATAAACACGGGGGATTTCATGGGTAAAAAGGTGCAGCCTAAGGATACCCTCGGAATAATTGAAGCAATAGTTGAAGGCAAGGCTCAATTCAAGCCCTGGGGCCCGTTCAGCGATATAGACATATTCGAGTGGGAGGGCTTCATACCTGACTTAAATAACAAGGAATACAAGGCTCAGCTGCTTGCAAGAATGTATGACCGGATTAAGTTCGTCGAATCCAGAGAAGAAGCAAAGGGCGGCTTTGACAAGCTTCCGGAGGATGCGCTTGAAGCTCTTAAGAAAGTAGTTGCAGAACTTGAGAAATTTTAGTATCAGCCGGTTCCTGTAATAAAAAAGGGCTGTTGCAAATCAAATTACTATAATCAAGGAAGGGGCAATCACTCCCCGTAATACACTTTGTGCGAGGGGAGTGGTTGCCCTTTCTTAATATCATATCTGATATTTTGCAACAGACAATCATGAGTGAGTCTCACTACAGTCAATGAAAATTGAAGATACGTTTTCAGGACAGACCCTTTTATTTAGAGTATTATATTATCTTATCTCTGCTCCTGAAGGCATATCCTTTTCGGGAACCATTAAGGCCAGATTGCCATCCGCATCCTCTGCGCAAAGCAGCATTCCCTCGGACAGAAGTCCGGCAAGCTTAGCAGGCTTAAGGTTCACGATAACCATAACCTTTTTGCCCACCATTTCCTCGGGCTTATACCAGGCCTTTATTCCGGAAACTATCTGTTTAACCTGTGATCCGATTTTTACCTGGGAGCACAACAGCTTCTTGGATTTGGGGACCTCCTCGCAGGCTATTATTTCTCCGATCTGGAACTGCATTTTGGCGAACTCGTCATAGGTGATCTCCGGCTTTGCTTCAATATCAGATACTTCTTCCTTGTTGCCCGCAGCATCCGCATTTTCCTTGCCGGTATTGGCCGGTTCCTTTTTATCCTCCTTCGGCGCTGTTATAACCTCTGCCTTTTCTAGGACCTCCTTAAGGTCAAGCCTTGCAAAAAGAATCTCGGGAGCTTCGGTCACTTTACTTTCTGAAGGATACAGGCCGTAATCACCAAGCTCCTCAATGGACCTGGCCTTCGTGGACAACTGCCTGAATATTTTATCTGCAGTATCCGGCATAAAGGGGGCTAAGAGGCTGGCGCCGATGCATATGCTTTCAACCAGATTATAAAGCACTGTCTCAAGCCTTTCTTTTTTATCCTCGTCCTTTGCCAGAATCCAGGGAGTCGTTTCATCTATATACTTATTGCAGCGCTTAAAAAGTGTGAAAATCTCACTTAATGCCTCCGCAACCCGAAGCTTTTCCATCCAGGCAATAACCTTCTTAGGGGTCTCAAGGGCAAGCGCCTTAAGCTCCTCATCTACCGGCCCGGTTACCCCGCTGTTTCTCACAATCCCGCCGAAGTACTTATTGGACATGGAAACTGTCCTGTTTACGAGATTGCCGAGGGTGTTAGCAAGATCCGAATTAATCCTCTCAACAAGCAGCTCCCAGGATATAATTCCGTCATTATCGAAGGGCATCTCATGGAGGACGAAGTATCTGACCGCATCCACGCCAAATACCTTTACAAGGTCATCTGCATACAGCACATTGCCCCTGGATTTGCTCATTTTATCGCCGGCGCTGCCCTGTAAAAGCCATGGATGACCAAAAACCTTCTTTGGCAGCGGCACATCCAGCGCCATTAGGAAGATAGGCCAGTAAATAGTATGGAAGCGTATGATATCCTTACCGATAACATGCAGGTCCGCCGGCCAGTATTTCTTGAACAAATCGGAGCTGTTGCCGTCCGCATCATATCCAATTCCCGTAATATAGTTGCTTAAGGCATCCAGCCATACATAAACCACATGCCTGTCATCAAAATCAACCGGTATACCCCATTTAAACGATGTTCTCGATACACACAAGTCGGTAAGTCCCGGAAGCAGGAAGTTATTCATCATCTCATTCTTCCTGGATTCAGGCTGAATAAATTCCGGATGGGTATTTATATACTCAATCAGCCTGTCTGCATATTTGCTCATTCTGAAGAAATAGGCCTCCTCCCTGGCCGGCTGAACCTCCCTGCCGCAGTCGGGACACTTGCCGTCCTTCAGCTGCGAGGGTGTAAAGAAGGACTCGCAGGGTGTACAGTAAAGGCCCTCATAATAATCCTTATAAATATCTCCCTGCTCATAAAGCTTCTTAAAAATCTTTTGCACCTGTTTTTCATGGTCGGCGTCAGTGGTACGGATGAATTTATCATAGGAGGTATTCATCATATCCCAGATATCCTTAATCTGCCCTGCAATCCTGTCCACGAAATCCTTAGGAGTTACTCCTGCCTCGGCAGCCTTAAGCTCAATCTTTTGCCCGTGCTCATCGGTTCCTGTCTGAAAAAATACATCATAACCCTGCAGCCTCTTAAAACGGGCTATGCTGTCGGTAAGCACTATCTCATAGGTGTTGCCGATATGGGGTTTTCCCGAGGTATAGGCTATTGCAGTTGTAATGTAATACGGCTTTCTGTCCATCGTCAATCTCCCTTTCTGTTTTATATAACTGTATATAATTTTATAATAAAAAAACCCGTCCTTAAATTTCTTTAAAGACGAGATATTCCCGTGGTACCACTTTAAATTCACCCTTGCCTTACGGCAAAAGCCTCACCTGCTGCATACACAGCATGGCAATATAACGGTTGCCCCCGTCGCAGCCTAAAATAATAATTCTCGGTGCGCAGCTCCAAGGCCATCTTCAGCAGCTTAAGCTAATGCCTCCCCTTCTCAGCTACCGGGGTTCTCTGTCGGCTGCCCTGCTGCCTACTCTTCTTTTCACAGCCTTTGACGTATAATTTATGTCAAAGTATACCATGCTTTTTTCGATTTGTCAAAAGTATTTGTTTTACCGGAGACTATCCTATATGATATACTGTCCATGACAGCAATTATTATCCGCAATAATAGCAAAGGAGACCGCTGTTTATGCAAAAAACCGCTGATTTTCAAAAAACTGCAGGAAGATACCTTCTTATAATATTATTCGTTCTGGCCGGGGCGTTCTGTCTGGCGGGCTGCCGTACCGGGGACAAGGATGGAGACAATTCTTTCCTTGCATCCGATGAAAAAGATAAAACCACAAAAGACGGTCAAAAGGATGCAAGTCAGAAGGACCCCTATGAGCCGGGCGACAGTATAAATACCGATACCGGGCCCCGGGATAATGAGCTTAAGGAAACCGGCTCCGGCAATATCGATCAGGGCGGCAATTATCCCGAAGAGTCCGATACTCCTTCCCATACCTTCATAAATCCCGAAGGCACGTGCCTTGCAGACAGGATAAACACCCCCGAGGGCTATGAGCGTATCCCCTCATATGAACATGAGCTTGCAAACTTTTTAAGAAGCCTCCCTCTCAAGCCTGATAAGAGTAAGGTAATGCTGTATAACGGCAATGCAAAGGCTGACCAGAGCAGTCACGCTGCGGTATTCGACCTGGATGTGGGAAGCCGCGACTTGCAGCAGTGTGCTGATTCCATAATAAGAGTATATGCCGAGTATTTCTGGTCTGTTAATGAATACGACAGGATATCCTTCCATCTGACCAACGGCTTTCTTATGGAGTATACCAAATGGAGAGACGGCAACCGTCTTAAGGTGGAAGGCAATGATGTGAGCTGGGTACGGACCGCTGATTATGATGCTTCCTATGAAAGCTTCAGAAAATACCTTGATATGGTTTATGCATATGCCGGTACGCTGTCACTAAAGCAGGAATCTGAAAAAATAAGCCTTGATATGCTAAAACCCGGAGATATGCTGCTTGAAGGAGGAAGTCCGGGCCATTGTATCCTGATTGTGGACATGGCGGCAGATTCGGATGGTAAAAGGTGCTTCCTGCTTGCCCAGGGCTATATGCCGGCTCAGGATTTTCATGTAATAAACAATCCGCATCATCCCGAGGATCCCTGGTATTATGAGGATGAATTCACCTTTCCGTTTATAACACCTGCATGGACCTTTGATGAAGGCAGCCTTGCAAGGTGGGCCGAGTTTCCTATGGGGAAATTTCCCTCGGAAACACATTCCTCGGGAAATTATCCCCCCGATAATGAGACTGCCAACGCGGATAGTGGGGTAAATTCAGTTACCCTGCTTGCTGTGGGAGACAATCTCATCCACATAGAGGTCGTAAAAAGCGGTAAGCGCTCCGACGGCTCCTTAAATTACGACCACCTTTATTCCAATGTAAAGGATATGATTTCCGAGGCAGATATAGCTGTAGTCAACCAGGAGACCATACTTGGAGGCGATGATTTTCCCTATTCGGGATATCCCAGCTTCAATTCCCCCTACGAGATAGGGGATGCCCTGATTGAGGCAGGCTTTGATGTGGTCCTGCATGCCACTAACCACACCCTGGATATGGGCGTTAATGGTGTTCAAAACACCCTGGAATACTGGGAGAGCCATCCTGCTATTACAGTGCTTGGAATTAATAAAAGCAAGGAGGATCAGAATCGCATACAGGTAATAGAAAAAAACGGCATAAAGATAGCTATGTTAAATTACACCTTTGGCTTAAACGGAAGGAAGGTTCCCGAGGATAAGCCTTATCTTGTCAATATGCTTAGCAAGGATAAGATGTCAAAGGATATAAAAAAGGCAAGGGAGCTTGCAGATTTTGTAATTGTATTCCCCCATTGGCGTACGGAATATACATATGAGCCGATAAAAAGCCAGAGGGACCTGACGGATTTTTTTTATAAGCAGGGTGTAGATCTTGTAATCGGTGCGCATCCCCATGTGCTTGAGCCGGTTGAATGGATTGAAGAAGAACCGGGGCGCCGCATGCTTGTGTATTATTCCCTTGGCAATTTTATGTCCTATCAAAAGGAAGCCCCAAGAATGCTGGGCGGTATTGCCCGGGTAACGATAACCAGGGATTCCGGAGGAACTTACATAAGCGATGCGGATATCACGCCAATAGTCACCCATTATGAGCACGGGCCCGCTGATTACAACTACGCAATCTACCCTCTGTCGGAATACACCCCTGAGCTTGCCAATGTACACGGCGTTTCAGATATTGCAAGGCAGGGAAGGCTTACATATGAAGAGACCTATAACCTTGCCCGTGAGGTTCTGGGTAGTTGGTTTAAGCAATAATTTAAAGCAATAAAATAAGATTGTCCTAAAAAGGTGACATCATAAAGATGCACGTTTTAGTCAATCTTATTTTTATTAACCCTCTCTCTTCCCCAGCTTCGTTCCTCTGGTACAATACCTTCTCGGTACCACCTGTTTTAGATTATCAAATATTATGCATTTTGTCAATACGTTTTATGTTTGTTAATAGACTTTCGGGCAAATTGCATAAAACACTTAGCTTTTGTATCCGTTTGGATTTTTGCTCTGCCAGCGGTAGGAATCCTCGCACATTTTGTCGATTCCCCTGACCGCCTTCCATCCCATTTCTTTGTAAGCCTTTGAGGGGTCCGCATAGGATATTGCATAATCCCCTGGCCTTCTGTCAGTGACAACATATGGAAGCTCTTTGCCGCAAGCCTTTTCATAGCTTCTGATAACCTCCATAACGCTGTATCCGATACCGGTACCCAGGTTATAGGTTACAATTCCGGGATTCTCATTCAGCTTTTCCAGGGCCTTGATATGTCCTATTGCAAGATCCACCACATGAATATAGTCCCTTATTCCAGTACCGTCAGGCGTATCATAGTCGTTGCCGAACACCCTGATCTCCTTAAGAACGCCTGCTGCCACCTTGGCTATATAAGGCACAAGATTATTGGGTATTCCGTTAGGATCCTCGCCGATCTCTCCGCTTTCATGAGCTCCAATCGGATTGAAATATCTGAGCAAAGCCACATTCCAGCTATTGTCTGAAGCATAAAGATCCCGCAGCATATCCTCTATTATAAGCTTAGTTCTTCCGTAGGGGTTAATCGCATACAAAGGGAAGTCCTCTGTAACAGGCACCTTTGAGGGATTGCCGTAAACTGTTGCAGACGAGGAGAATACAAGCATTTTAACATTCATCTCGCTCATTACCTCAAGCAGTGTAACCGTTCCAGATATATTATTCTTAAAGTACTTAAGCGGGATCGCACAGGATTCTCCCACAGCCTTAAGTCCGGCAAAGTGCATTACCGCATCCGCCTTTTCCTTTTTAAATATTTCCCTTAAGGCTTCCTTATCCAAAATATCCGCTTCATAAAAGCTGATTTTCTTACCTGCCAGTTTTTCAACCCTGCGGACTGCTTCTATGCATGAATTACTGAGATTATCCACAACAACCACCTCGTAACCCGCATTTAAAAGCTCCAGGTCGGTATGGCTTGCTATATATCCAGCTCCTCCTGTTACAAGTACTTTCATGTTATAATCTCCCTTCAAACTGCCTATGGTAATATATTATTATCCTGCATAAGGCTCTATAATAACCTGAATTAGTCATTAAGCATATTGTACTTTAAAAAGCCGTATTTGAAAACAGCAAATTATGAACATAAATAAAAATTGACTTTAGTACCACACCGGAATTAACCTTTTCAAGCCGGTACATAAATTAATATAAATGAATAAAAGAATATAAGAATGAAAATAATGGAAGGCCTTCCAGCAACACCTCAGTTAAAAGCTCCTGCCGTTATGCTAGAATCTCATTAGAAGCTGCTTATTACTGATTTTATGTTAACGGAAGGAGCAAATGCAGTTGATTCTTACATATAGGTCAGCCCTTTTCCTGGGCACATTAATTTTTTGCGCCCTTTTGACTGCTTGCGATAAGCTTGCTTACCCTGCCGGGTATTCCCTCTCCCCGGATGGGGCCGGCGGATATGGAGCCGATAAGGCCGTATCTGCCTATTACAGCGGGGCATCTTCCGGCTCCTTTACCCCTTCCGGAGATGAATATAATACCGCCGGCAAATATATGCTTTATGTCAGGGATTCATCCGTTAAACCGGGGGACAGTATTGATACATTGATTGGCAATTTCGGTGAGCCGGGCAGAGTGGTTTCAACGGAATATGATTTTGAACTATATGTTTATAACAATACATACACCCGTCTTTTGCTTGTAGCGGTAAAGGACAATATGATAATAGGGTTTTATACGGATTCCGAGGACTTTTATTACAATGGAATTGCATACGGAGAAAGGCTTGAGAAGGTTAATAAAGCTCTGGGTAAATCCTATGAGGTAACCGATGTGCTTACATATGATGACGGAAAGTATTCGCTGAGGATTTTTATTGATGTTCCGGGAGGTGGGACGGTAACCGGGATATATCTGCTTGGCAATACCATCAAAGAGGATAAATATACCGACAAGGTTAAAAGAGATGCCGAGCAGCTGCTGCTTGACCTTACCAATTCCATACGCGCAAGGCATAACCTGCCGCTGCTTTCCTGGTCTTCCTCCGCAGCCCTTTCATCCAGAAAGCACAGCCTTGATATGGCGGAAAACAGCTTTTTTTGCCATATAGGCTCCGACTTGACGGATCCGGGCCTCAGGCTGAATGCTTCCGGGATATCATATGAGGCTGCAGGCGAAAACATTATTGCCGGATATGATTCTGTGATTTATGCAAGCCATGCATGGTTCAATTCACCGGAGCACCGTAAAAACATACTTGATGAAAGGTTCTGCAATATTGGTATAGGGTTCGAGTACCTGCAGGACAGCATATATAAAACCTATATTACCCAGGCCTTCTACAGATAATAAAAGGGCATGTTGTTTACTAACTGATAAGCCGGTAATCAACATGCCTTTTAGTTTCTGTTTTATACTGCACCATATGCACATAACTTCCTTGTGAGAAAATTAATCAACAATTAGCTTTTTATGAGTTTATATAATAATTATCTCAAGAAGATATAGTATTATTAAGGCTATGCCGCCAAGTCCGATCAGCTGAAGGATAAATGATAAAATACTCCATACCCTGTTCTTTACCACGGCCTTCCTGAGCTTCTCAACATTTTCCTGAATCTCGGACATGTTTTGCTTGTATTGATTCAGAGTCTGCTTCTGCAATTCAATAAGTATGTCGGACAGGCGGTTGACAACATTTTTATCCACGCCCTCCAGTTTATAATGGGTCTCAATTACGGATGCCGTGAGGCTTTCGATTTGCTCCATAATTTTATCGTTCTGAGCCGTCAATTTATCAAAGGGTGTGTTATCGGAGTTATATGCCGCCTCTTCTACAAGGGCTGCCAGCTTTTTAAGCATATCCTTAATGCGTGTTATATCCACCGCAAGCTGAACAGAAGACATGCTGTTATCCGCAGCCTTTTTGCTCATCTCGTCATATATGCCGAAGTAATCCGATATGCATTCCTTGAACTTGTCCAGAAGCTTGCTGTACTCCGACAGCTTTTGCTCATATGCATCTCTTTTTCGTGTTCGTGCATCCTTATCCTGCATTCCAAAAGGAAAAATACTCATTGGTTCTCTCCCTCCCGATTTATCCTTATGTTCCTAAACCGAACAGTATCCTCTTCTTACCCTTGGGTTTTGCTTTCCCCTCTTCTTCCGTTTTGCTGCCGGTCTTAAGCGCCCCCTTCTCCTGCTCATCTACTATTGTCCCTGCAACATCTGCAACAACGGAAGAAAAGCCTTCTGAAAGCTCTCTGTCGTAACCATCTTCCTTACCAAGCTTTTTTATCTCCTCGCTCAGTGAAAACATTTTCTTGTCCAGGTATGATACCAGCTCTGAGCATTCCTTCAAATCCTTCTTTATGTGCTCCGGCGCTTTTCCTTCATACTTATAATAAATCTTATGCTCAAGGCTTGCCCAGAAATCCATGGCAATTGTCCTTATCTGAATCTCCACCTTGGTCTCCGTTATACTGTCTGACAGATATATCGGCACAGATATTATCATATGATAGCTGGTATATCCGTTTTCCTTCGGATGCTTTATATAATCCTTGACTTTCAATACTTTTATATCGTTCTGTCTTGCGATTAGATCCGCTATTCTATATATATCCGATGTATAGGAGCATATGACCCTTATTCCCGCAACATCATTAATATACTTTTTTATATTTTCCACTGTCAGCTCAAGGCTGTACCGTCTAAGCTTCTTTGCTATGCTTTCCGGGGATTTCAGTCTTGAGGTTATATGCTCTATAGGGTTATGCCGGTGCAAAAGCTTAAACTCCTTATTGAGAATCTCCAGCCTGGTATTAACCTCTTTCAAAGCCGCATCATATAGTAAAAGCGTATTGCTCCATGCCTCTGCTTCATCATAAAATATGGGCAGATCCATTTAATCACAACCTTTTAATGTGTAGTATGTCCAAAAAAGTAATTAATTACGTTCATATTTTGTTCATTATTTACATTATAGCATACAAATATGAATAATCCTTGAATATTGCAAATTTTAATGAAAAATTAATAAAACATGCATTCCCTTTTTCGAAATGCGATATTATAAAAAATAGTTGACAATACCAAATCCAGAATATATAATGTTGGGAGACTATTACAGAAAGTGAGGTAAACACATGAAATTGCGTTTGGGTAATAATTATAATTTAATAAATGTTTTACATGTGGGATTACCTCATGGATTCAAAAAGCTTTAGCATAGCATTTTCCTGCCCCTTTGTGCGCACAGGACCAGGATTCGAATATGCCAGTGATTTGAGTTGAAAGCCGCGGTAATCTTGCTGCGGCTTATTTTAATTGTCCCGGGGACAAAATATGCATCTTGTTTATGCAGAATTTGGAGGAGTTTATGAAAATATCTTATTACATAAAAAAATATTGGTATGCATATGCCTTTACCCTGCTGTGCATCATCATAACCGTATCCCTGGATATGATGTCACCGCAGGTGACTAAAAGGATTATAGACAACGTCATCGTCGGGGGAGAGCTTGACCTTTTGCCGACCCTTCTGCTGATCATACTTATGATAGGCCTTGGCCGGTGCATATTTGCATATGCCAGGGAGCTTACCTTTGATCTGGTAAGCTCTAAGATAGCTGTCAACATAAGAAGGCATCTGTTCAGGCACATACAGACGCTGTCACTTAATTTTTTTGATAATAACAATACCGGGGAGCTGATGTCCCGTGTTAAGGATGACGTAGACAGGCTGTGGGGAGCCTTCGGCTATGTAAGCGTCCTGATAATGGAAGTGGTAATTCATACCGGAATAGCATTGTTCTGCATGTATTCCTTAAGCCCTTCCCTTGCCGTACTTCCCACGATTATACTGCCGCTTGTTGCAGGCCTTGCCATATTCATGGAGTATAAGCTGGGAAGCATTTACGAACAAATAAGCGAAGAGAATGCCAAGCTTAACCTTGTTGCACAGGAGAGCCTTTCGGGAATCAGAACCGTAAAGGCATTTGCCAGGGAAAGGTACGAGATACTGAAATTCCTGTCCCATAATGAGAAGTATTATGAGCTTAACATGAAGCAGTCCAGAGTATTCATAAAGCTGTACCCATATTTTCAGCTCGTTACTAAGATGCTTCCGCTGTTTGTTATACTTTACGGCGGATACAAGGTAATTAACGGACACTTGACTATTGGAACACTCGGAGCCTTCATGGAATACTCCATGAATATAGTTTGGCCTATGGAAATGCTGGGATGGCTGTCCAATGACCTTGCAGCGGCGGTTGCCTCCTATAAAAGGATTAATAAGATATATGCAGAGAAGCCTACCGTAATCGAGGCAAATAATCCGGTTGTTCTGGAAAAGGTAAAGGGATCCGTAGAGTTTAAGAATGTATGCTTCTCCTTGGGAGACAAGGAAATTCTATCAGATATCAGCTTTAATCTTAAGGCAGGTAAAACAATAGGAATTATGGGAGCTACCGGAACAGGCAAAAGCTCGATCATTAATCTGCTTCAGCGCTTCTATGATGTAACCGGCGGAGAGATAGCGCTGGACGGGGTTAATATTAAGGAATTAACCTTAAAGCAGCTGAGGAAAAGCATATCCCTGGTTATGCAGGATGTGTTCCTCTTCTCCGATACCATCAATGAGAATGTCCGGATGGGTAAGAAGTACAAGGTAAAGCAGGAGGAGATAGTTGAAGCTGCGGAAAACGCCCAGGCCAGGGACTTCATAGAGCGTATGGAGGATAAATATGAAACCATAATCGGCGAGCGCGGTGTGGGGTTGTCCGGAGGACAGAAGCAGCGCATCAGCATTGCGAGAGCCCTGGCAAAAAAGTCTCCCATACTTGTGCTGGATGATTCAACCTCGGCTCTGGATATGGAAACCGAGCTTATGATTCAAAAGTCCCTTGCCGATGTTAAAGCAACCAAAATAATCATAGCCCACAGAATATCGGCCGTAAGGAATGCAGACGAAATTATTATTCTGGAAAACGGCAGGATAACGGAACGTGGTACACACGATTTGCTTTTGAAGAAAAAGGGCTATTATTATAAGACCTACATAGCCCAATACGGGGACTACCTAAACGGTATAGACAATACTGAACAGACTATAGAAACTGACGGGGAGGTGGCATCATGTCTGTAAATGCTGTTAAAGACGATGAGCAAATGTCAAATGTGAGTAAAAAGAATACTATTTTGCGGCTGTTCAAATATATGCTTGCATATAAGCTTCAGATAGTGCTTGTCCTTTTTATAATGCTGATTACCGTAACAATATCGGTTGTAAATCCGCTGCTAATAGACAGGGCTGTTGATGTTCATATTGCAAACAAGGACATGAAGCGCCTTCTGCTGTTGGGCGTCTTCACTGCGGGGATTAATGTGCTGTTCTTTTTAATGGTAAAGCTCCGCATGTATCTGATGGCCAGGATATCCAACAAGGTGCTGCTGACCATAAGACAGGAGCTGTATACCCATATTCAGAAGCTCTCCTTCAGCTTTTTTGACAGCCGTCCCACGGGCAAGATACTTGCAAGAATAATCGGCGATGTCAACTCCCTTAAGGATGTGCTTTCAAACAGCGTTACAACCTTAATACCCGATTTTATTACAATATGCGCCGTTGTAGTAATAATGCTGGTCAATAACTGGCGGCTTGCTCTGGCTTCATTGTCCAGCCTGCCCATATTAGCCTTCGGCCTGTGGTTCATTCAGACCCGTTCACATTTAAGATGGCGCCTTTTCAGGAAGAAAAGCTCAAACCTTAACGCCTTTATACATGAGGATTTGTCAGGCATGAGAATAATACAAAGCTATACGGCGGAGGATGAGACGGAAGAATCCTTTGACCGGCTGCTTAAGGAACACAGGGATTCCTTTGTTCATGCCGTAGTGCTGAATGACGCTTTCTTTCCGGTGGTAGACATCAGCTGGGGGCTTGGTACCCTTGCCATGTACTTCACAGCAATAAAGCTGCTTGGAATGGGAGCAGACAACATAGGAACCATGATAAGCTTCGGCATGTACATCGGCATGTTCTGGCATCCGATAATGAACCTGAGTAATTTCTATAACCAGCTTACCACTAATTTGTCGGGAGCTGAGCGTATCTTTGATATTCTGGATACGCAGCCGGATATTATCGATGACGATGGAGTAACCGTTCTGCCTGAGATTAATGGCGAGGTTCGTTTTGATCATGTTTCCTTTGCATACGACTCGGATACTCATGTTCTGCATGATGTAAGCTTTACCGTAAAGCCGGGCGAGGCAATAGCGCTTGTTGGGCCCACCGGGGCAGGCAAGACTACGATTATTAATCTTATAAGCCGCTTTTATGATGTACAGCAGGGAAATATATATATTGACGGTTATAATATCAAGGATGTTTCAATTGAAAGCCTTAGAAGCCAGCTTGGCATTATGACTCAGGAGAACTTCCTGTTCTCCGGAACCGTAAAGGACAATATACGATATGGCAGACTGGACGCTACCGATGAGGAGATTATTGCGGCAGCCAGGGCCGTTAATGCCCATGATTTTATTATGAAGCTGGAAAAGGGCTATGATACGGAGCTTAAGGAGAGGGGCGCCGGGCTTTCAATAGGGCAGCGCCAGCTTTTGGCCTTTGCAAGGACCATGGTTTCTAATCCGAAGATTCTTATATTGGATGAGGCCACCTCAAGCATTGATACCCATACCGAAATACTGGTACAGCAGGGTATTGAAGCGCTGCTTAAGGGGCGGACCTCCTTCATAATAGCCCACCGGCTATCCACAATCCGTAAGGCTGACCGGATATTTGTAATTGATGATGGTGAGATAAAGGAAGAAGGCAGCTCGGAAGAGCTTCTTGAAAGAAAGGGCATTTATTATAACCTGTATATGTCCCAATTTAAGAATATTTAAACAACTAAACTTAAGGTTTTGGCCTTATTTTAACAGAAGGTCATAGTCTGGGCTTGGGTATGGTAATGGTAAAGGTGGTACCCTTGGTAAACTGGGTGCGCACCTTGATTATACCTGTGTGAGCATGTATAATAAGCTTTGCCAGCGACAAGCCCAGTCCATGGCCGCTTATGTTCTGGCTTCTGACATGCTCCGATCGGTAAAAACGGTCAAATATATGCTCCGCATCCTTTCTGGTCATACCTATCCCTGTATCCTGAACGGAAATTACACAGTCTCCGTCGACCTTCATGCATTTGATGATGATCTCGTCCCCATCACTTGTGTATTTTACGGCATTGTCAATAAATATTCGTATGGCCTGCTTTAAGGCCTGCTTATCGCCGTATACCACAACATCCTCAAGAACCGGACTGCTTATTATTCGATTAGATGCCACCAGCCGGGTTTCCTTCACCATTTCTTCCACAACCGGTTTCATATTAAATTTCCTCTTTGTAAGCTTCAGCGTCTTCTTGTCATGCCGCGAAAGGAACAGCAGCTTCTCCACAAGCTCCTGCATGGATCTGGCTTCATTTTGAATTGCTTCAATGGATTCTTGCATTACTTCCTCATTGGTAGTGCCCCACCGGTTAAGCAGGTTGACATAACCCTGTATTACAGCTATCGGCGTCCTGAGCTCATGGGATGCATCCGATACAAACTGCTTCTGGCTTTCATACGATACCTCCATACGGTCCAGCATGTCATTAATAACCGAAGCCAAATCCTTCAGCTCGTTCTTGGTTCCCGCAACATTAAGCCTCTCCTTGTGAAGATTATTAACATTAATACGTTTGGCTGTGGCAGACATGATTCGCACCGGTTCAAACAACTTCTCGTCCCCCCGCCTTCCCTTCCTGATGATCAGGGCAACAACGGCAAGGTAAAGCAGGCAAAGCTTCCAAAGGAAGCCTGTAAATTTCCTATAGCTTCCCGTAAGGTCATATTGAAACCTGGCGCTGTACTCTGTCCCTGCGACTGTGAAGTTCTTATTATCATATATAACCAGATTATTATCCGTATCTTTTCTGTCAAAATGGATTCCAAAGAAAAAGGCCTTGTCGGAATCGGGCCTATAAGCAATGTCATTGTAAACCTCCTCCTGGGTATCCTTATTCCTTACCGCAAGAGACACTCCCTGCATATAATAGGGGTTGACAAGCTTAAATTCCCCTTCCTCCGAAATAGAAGTCATGATGTCATTGGCCATACTGTCAAAGTCGGTCTTTTCCGAAAGCATATAAAGAACGAAAAGCCCGGCCATGAACAGAATGCCATGGGTCAAAAGCAGCTTCAGATAATTCATGGATATGCGAAATGTCATGGAAAATCTGAAATTGCTCAGGAAGCTTTCTTTTCTTTTTCTGATGGGGAGGATGATTTTTCTTAATATCCTTCGTATAAATTCTACTAATTTACCCTTGTTCATATATAATATCCTTACGCCTCCTCCCTATAAGCCGTCATGTGAGGTCTTTATATTATGGTGATTCGTGCATTAATAGTACTGTTAATACTGTCTCGTGAATATCCCGAACAACTTAAGTAAATACCTTGATAAACNNCAAGTAAATACACTGATAAGCCCAAGTAAATACCTTGATAAACAAAAGTAAATACACTGAAAAACCCAAGTGTATGTCCTTAAAAATTTTAGTGTATATCCTTAATTACTTAATCCTTAATGATATATCCAACACCCCGAACCGTGGATATAAGCTGCACTCCATATTTCTCATCAATCTTTTGCCTGAGATACCTTATATATACATCAACCACATTGGTATCCCCGAAATACTCATAATCCCAAACATGATTAAGAAGCTGCTCCCGTGTCAGCACCGAATTCTTATTTCTCATCAGGTATTCCAAAAGTTCATATTCTTTCTTGGTCAGGGTCAGCTCTTCATCCTTATAATAAGCGCTGCGGCTTGCAAGGTTCAGCCTTACATCCTTAATCTGCAGGGTTTCAGCTTTAGGCTCCTCGATGTATTTCTTCCTGTTTAGGGCCACCCTGATCCGAGCCAAAAGCTCTTCTATGGCAAATGGCTTGGTCATATAATCGTCGGCTCCCGTATCAAGCCCTGCAACCTTGTCAGATACATCATCCTTTGCCGTCAGCATAATAATAGGCACCTGGGACGTAAGACGAACCCTGCGGCATACCTCGATGCCGCTTAAAGCGGGAAGCATCAGGTCAAGTACGATAAGGTCCGGATTCTCCTTTTCAGCCTTTTCCAGGCCGGTCCTGCCGTCCCCTGCTATAATAACCTCGTATCCCTCGTGCTTAAGCTCCAGCTCCAGAAATCTCGCAATCTTCATTTCATCTTCAACTATCAATATCTTAGCCACTTATTACCCCTCCCTGCCGACTAATCCGTTATAATTCTATTGTATAGGCTGAAAAATTATTTTTCAATACGGGTACATTAAAATTACATTAGAAAGCATACGGCTGTAAAGCATTTCGTTATATTAAATACTTCTTCAGGCAAACATATTAGGGGCTGATGCATAATAACAGGCATTATATTAAGAAAGAGCAACCTCTCCCTTCGCACATAAGTTGATATGATCCTCAAGATTTTGATTGTTTACCTTATCTGATCATGGAGGATCTTATCAACAGTGCATTACGGGGAGCTATTGCCCTTCCCTTTATTATAGTAGTTTATTATTGCAGCAAACCCTATATAATATCAATCTCTGTTCAAATATTTGCTGCAGAGTGATACCCTATAAAACACTCTTTACGGCATTTGCCACGTTTTCTGCGGTAAAGCCAAACTTATTAAATAAAACCTTTGCAGGCGCTGATGCACCGAAGCCCTTCATTGTGACGGTGGTTCCGTCAAGGCCTACATACTTGCCCCATCCGAATTCAGCCTGTGCCTCAACAGCCACTCTTGCCCTGACGCTCTTCGGAAGTATCCTCTCCTTGTATTCATCGGACTGTTCTTCAAATACATCCATTGAGGGCATGCTTACAACCCTGACATCAATGCCTTCGCTTAACAATAGCTCCTGAGCCTTAATTCCCAGCTCAACCTCGGAGCCGCTTGCAATTATTATTGCATCAGGCTTCGCCTTATTGGAATCGGATATTATATATGCACCCTTTAATGCTTCCTTTGATGAGCCCTTTAGCGGCGATACATTCTGCCTTGTAAGAACCAGAGCTGTAGGCGTCTTGCTGGAGGTTACGGCATAATACCATGCTGCAATACACTCAGTAGCATCAGCCGGCCTGAACACAGAAACATTCGGTGTGGCCCTTAACATTGCAAGCTGTTCAATGGGCTCGTGAGTCGGTCCGTCCTCTCCCACACCTATACTGTCATGGGTAAGCACATAGGTGAGGGGTACCTCCATAAGCGCTGCCAGTCTTATCATGGGCTTCATATAATCACTGAATACAAAGAAGGTGGATACATATGCCCTAAGCCCGCCGTGCAGCATCAGCCCGTTACCTATTCCGGCCATGGCAAGCTCCCTGACTCCAAAGTGAAGATTCCGTCCCGAATAATCTCCGCCGGTAAAATCTCTTTCATCATTCATATATGTCTTGGTAGACGGCGCCAGATCGGCAGCGCCGCCGAATAAGTTCGGCAGATACTTCTTAATCCTGTTGATAATCTTCCCTGAGATATTTCTTGTGGCGTCAGCCTTATCCTCATATGCCCAGAATTCTTCATTATCAAGCAGTTCCCCGGCAGAATTCTTATCATGGTATTTATCCCACAGCTGCTTCATATCGGGATACTTGCTGCTATACTCTGCCAGCAGGCTGTTCCAGCCTTCTTCTTCCTTAGCAAGCCTGGCTGCAATAGCTTTATAATTATCATATATTTCTTCAGGTACCTCAAATGCAGTCTCAGAGGTCCAGCCCAGCTTTTCCCTTAATGCCTTGACATTATCTGCTCCCAGGGGCTCGCCGTGTGCGCTTGCCATTCCTTCTCTGGGGCTGCCATAGCCTATCTTGGTATTAATCTTTATTAAAGACGGCCTTGACAGATCGGCTTTGGCTTTTTCAATAGCTGCCCCGATTTCTTCAAGGTTATTGCCGTCCATTACCTCAAGTGTCTGGAAACCATAAGCTTCGAATCTCTTTTTAACATCTTCGGTAAATGCAATTTCAGTACTTCCTTCTATGGTAATATTATTGGAATCATACAGTATAATAAGCTTTCCAAGCTTTAACGACCCTGCAAGCGACATGGCTTCCGAGGTTATGCCTTCCATCATGCAGCCGTCTCCGCCCAGAGCAAAGGTATAATGATCAACTATCGGAAAGCCGGGTTTATTAAACTTAGCTGCAAGGTGCGCTTCCGCCATAGCCATGCCTACAGCCATAGCCATGCCTGCCCCAAGTGGTCCTGTGGTGGCTTCTACTCCCACAGTGTGGCCATATTCGGGATGCCCGGGAGTTAAGGAATTATCCTGTCTGAACTGAGCCAAATCCTCCACGGTCAGGCCGTATCCGAAAAGATGCAGCAATGAATATAAAAGCATCGAGCCATGTCCGCCCGATAATATAAACCTGTCCCTGTTCGGCCATTTCGGATTGGCTGGATTATGCTTCATGTGCTTTGCCCATAATTCATATGCCATTGCAGCTGCTCCCAGCGGAAGTCCAGGATGGCCCGAATTGGCCTTCTGCACTCCGTCAGCAGATAAAATCCTTATGGCATTCACAGACATTGTGTCAATATTGCTCATTGAATTTCCTCCTTATAAATGATATATATAGCTCCGGAATATTCACGTGCCATATCCCGGCGCATAAAATGCCTTAAGCCTCATAAAATGGTGCTTTCATACTTCCCAAATCATATACACTATACACTAAACAACCTGTCAAGGCAAGTATAAATCCGGGTTTAAATACTATAATCTTTTAATTATTTGCCTGTCACATTATCCCTTAATGCACACATCTATTTCGTCAGCCGATGGCTCTTCGAATTTCCTGTCCAGCTTTTGCCTTAAATTTTCTTCTATATAATAAGCCTTTTTGCCGTTTCCGGAACCTGCTTCTTCCAGAGCTTTGTTCCTTTGCTCAAGACGCATCCTGCGTATATCCTCCGGTACCGCAAAATAATGCAGCTCCATTGGTATCCCTCTGCTTCTGAAGTACTGCCTTGCCGCATCCCGTTCCTTCTTAAGCCAATAGCCGTAATCTATTATGACATCCTGCCCCAAAGCGGTTAGCTGCTCTGCTAATCCGTATAAATAGTGCTGGCAGCGGAAGGCTATATCGTCATGTCTCTCTCCCAGGCAGGTGTCCGAAAGCTGAAGCAGCAGATCATCCACAGATAGTATTACTGCTCCTGTACTGGCTTTACGCTGATTTGCATAATATGTTTTTCCGCCGGCTATCATGCCGCATAGAATTATTACCTTTGCCATGTTATTATTAGCTCCCTGTTATGGTTTTGTATCAGGTGGTAAGCATATCCTTATTCAATATACATAGCCTCTCTGTTTTACCCCTGTATTTGGCAGATCCGTCTATATTACAAAGACGAGAACGTATCTCCCAGTCCGGCTTGTATGAGCAAATCTGCTCTGCTGTCGTATTGAGTAGCTGCCCTGTTTATTAGAACCATTCTGTTGCCAGTATAATACCTTAAAAGTCCTGCAGCAGGGTAAACGCTTAAGGATGTCCCGCAGACCAGTAAAACCTCGGCATGCTCTATGTAGTGCACGGATTCCTTTAAAGTGTTCTCATCCAGGCTTTCTTCATATAATACCACGTCGGGCTTAATGATCCCTCCGCAGCTGCATTTCGGCACTCCATCAATTTCCGTAATATCATCCAGGATATAAAACTTGCCGCATTTCATGCAATAATTGCGGTAGACGGAGCCATGAAGCTCCAGTACTTTTTTGCTTCCTGCCTTCTGATGAAGCCCGTCTATGTTCTGTGTTATCACTGCCTTGACCTTGCCCTGCTCCTCCATTGCCGCCAGCCACTTATGGGTTATGTTCGGTTTAACATCCGGGCATATCATCATCTTCCTGTAAAATGTATAAAATTCCTGCGGTCTTTGCATAAAAAAAGAATGACTCAGTATTACCTCCGGAGGATAATCATATTCCATATTATACAGCCCACCGCTGCTTCTGAAATCCGGTATTCCGCTTTCTGTTGAAACACCTGCGCCTCCGAAAAACACTATATTATTGCTTTCATCTATCCACTTTTTAAGGAGCCTGATATTATCCTGCATAGACAATCCCTCCGTAAAACAGCATATATTTATAGTAAACTCATCCTTATTGTATGTCAATCTTAAGTGAAATAACAATTCCACTGTAAAACTATATTTCATTATTAAACAATAATTTTACTGTTATATTACGATAGTGAACTCACTATACTCTGAAAAACAGCAAATGTTATATGTATAAGTTGATTCTGCCTTGTATTTATTATACACAAAGCCTGCTTACGATTGGGAGTATTTATAGATTAAAGAATATTATATATGCACGATTACTTAGAATTTAATATCTTATGCTATAATAAAACGGCCATCATATAGGCCGCCTTTCATGAGACATCGGGGATTCGAACCCCGGACACCTTGATTAAAAGTCAAGTGCTCT
>DCTS01000055.1 GCA_002329645.1 Lachnoclostridium sp. UBA1434
ATATCCGGAATGTCGTTTAGTTGTCACAAAAGAAACAATGACCGTTGAAGGCATGATTAAAATTGTATACGACTTGCTGAAGGACAAGCTGAACATCGTTAAGCTTACGTTTACAAGCGGAGTAAATGGCGCATCAGAAGAATACGAGCCCAAAAAGGATATTGATCGCTGCCCGTTATGCGGTATTGCGCTCAACAGTAATGGCGTGTGCCCTAAATGCGGATACAGGAAATAGTCCGATCAGAAAGAACATAAATGAGGCAAGGCACTCTATGCAGAATATGCGAGAGTGCCTTGCTTTTTCCATTTCCCTCCATTCAGTACCCTGGGAGTAATAGGCATATCATATTTTATAATTTGCTTATGACGATTATCTTATCATCTTCGGTCTTGTATGAGTGCTTAGATATAGAATGCAAATCTTTGAAAAGTAGTTGAGCAGTAATTTTATTGGTTGTTTTGTTGGTGCTCTTTTGCTAAGATGTTAAGAGATGGGTGGGGGAAAAGAAAAATACTTTCTCCGAATGACAAAGCAGTTAATTAGATGTATAATCATGGTGATACCCTGGTTGGTCGGGTTAAAGGGCATGTACGTAAATAATTGATCGTTTAATACAATACATTGAAAGATAGAAGGAGGTACGGATTTGCAAAAGGCAGGATTATTCGAACATAGGATATGGGCATGGTTTATCCTTTTATCCATTGCGATTGGATTACTTCTTGCCTTGTTCTCCGGAAGTCTGCAGATTAAACGTAATATGGATGCCGACATGCCGCTTGATGAATTTAAAGCAAATATGGATGAGCGCATTCCAGCACTAATGAAGCAGTATGAGATACCCGGCTGCAGTGTCGCGCTCGTAAAGGACGGAGAGGTCGTATGGACTGAGGCATATGGTTATGCGGACTTAGAAAGCGGCAGAGTATTGACGGCAGATACGCCAATGAGTGTGCAGTCTATTACAAAATCCGTTACAGCCTGGGGAATCATGCGGCTTGCAGAAAAGGGCTTGATTGACCTGGATACTCCTGTATCGCAGTATTTAAAAGGCTGGCAATTTCCTAATTCGAAATATCCGACAGACAGGATTACAACGCGTCAGCTTTTAAGTCACACTGCAGGGATGCCGTTGGGTGATTTCAGCAATATTTACGCCCCCGATGAGGCAATACCTTCTAAACGGAATGTGACGGCCAGGGAGGCGGTGCCTGTATGTGAGGCGGGTTCGGGATTTTCCTATTCAAATGTGGGTTATAATATTTTAGAGATTCTAATAGAGGATGTAACCGGACAAAGCTATTCAGAATATTTACGCTCGGAGGTATTTCTGCCGCTGGGCATGGAAAGTGCCGCCTTTGATATAAACACAGCGACGACACCGTACCCGCCTACGGGATATAATCTTAGCGGAAAGCCGGTGCCGGTTTATCTTTATCCCTCAAAGGCTTCGGGAGGCCTGTTTGCCACAGTAAGTGATATTGCCCGTTTTGCGGCAGCAGGCTTGAAAGAAAATCCTGTTCTGAATTCCGAAAGTGTTGAGCAGATGTATCAGCCCGAAAGCTATAAAATTGGAATCTACGGTTTGGTTTTTGAGGGATATGGATTTGGACATTATATTGAAAGGCTGCCGAACGGTTTGAGAAGCGTTTCCCATGGCGGGCAGGGCAATGGCATTATGACGCATTTTCAATCTGTGCCTGAAACAGGCGATGCTATCGTGATTCTCACAAACAGCCAAAGAAGCTGGCCGTTCATCGCCTATGTGCTTAGCGATTGGGCGCAGTGGCGGGCATTTCCGTCTGTCGGTATGGGAAAGATTATCTGGGGGCATTATGGGCTTTGCGCGGTTATCGGTATGCTGATCTCCGGAAGTTTGCTGATGATACTTAGGATGATTGTGGGCTTGCATCGGCAAAAACGAGCTTTGTTCAGGGCGCTGCGAGCCGGGGCGGCAGTTATTCTGCTCGGAGTTCTGGCTTGGTCCGCTTTTCAGGAGTATTTGTTTGTTACTTCGGTTTTTCCGGTTCTGTCGTTGTGGTTAGGGGGAGCGATGTTAGTATTCTCCATTGCGCTGCTGTTATCTGCACTGCCTTCTTCACGCCAAAGGAAGGCTGATAATTAATTAAAACCAATTAGACTCATTGACATGTTCCGTTAATCAGATAAAATTATCACAGAAGATACTTTAAGCTAATGGAGGCAAGCTATGGCGTTTGATTTTAAAAGATAGAAGACTTTTTTGAATAAATAAGAATGCAAAATTCTGCAGGAGGATTACTCAATGACTTTGTAATAAATATTATTAAAGTACGAAAAAGAAGAAACACGGCTCAGTGGAAAGGTATCACGATACCGGTATCGGGTATTATGCCGGCGACTTGATACAAACTGCGCCTATTATAATACAAGGCAGGTACTAACATGAACATTACTAATATTATAACATTGATTACCGGCGTAGCTTTGTTCCTATACGGGATGACGCTGATGGGAGATGGATTAAAACAGGTAGCTGGAAATAAGCTGGAGCTTATTCTATATAAACTCACGGGAAAACCATTAAAAGGGCTCCTGTTTGGAGCCGGTATAACGACGGTAATTCAATCTTCATCAGCGACTTCTGTCATGGTCGTTGGCTTTGTAAATTCCGGTATTATGAAGGTAAGACAGGCAATTCCTATTGTGCTTGGCTCTCTTTTCGGAACAAGCATAACCGGCTGGATTATCTGCCTGTCAGCACTTGACGCCGGTTCCGGATTGCTAATATTCTGCTCCAGTGCCACTCTAACCTGTATTACTGCCTTTGTAGGTATATGTTTCCGTATGTTTTCAAAAAACCGCTTTAAGAATCATCTGGGTGATATACTGCTTGGTTTTGCGATTTTAATGTTCAGTATGTCCGTGATGAGCAGCGCCGTAGCTCCTTTACAGGAAAGTGAAGTATTCATCAGTATTCTTACGAAATTCTCCAATCCTGTGTTAGGTATTCTTGTTGGTATGGTCTTTACCGGCATCTTGCAAAGCTCTTCTGCTGCTGTGGGAATATTACAGGCGTTGGCAATGACGGGGTCTGTCCATTTTGGTATGGCGTTTCCTCTTATTATGGGCATAGCTATTGGTTCATCTGTTCCTGTCCTGCTATCTGCCGTGGGTGCGACCAAGGATGGAAAGTACACTGCAATTTCATATTTGACCAGCAACACGCTGGGAGTAATTATAGGCGCAGCTATTTTCTATTCGTTGAATGCTTTGTTAAGTTTTTCTTTTATGAACAATACTATGACAATGACGTCAGTAGCAGCTCTTAACAGCATATTCCGGCTTGTTATCGTAGCTGTTTTGTTCCCTCTTAACAGACATCTTGAGGCAATCTCCAGGATACTTATTCGTCCTGACCGCGAAATCAAAGTTGATGAATTACCGCTGAAACCACTGGAGGAACGCTTTGTAAACCACCCGGCACTCGCTATCGAGCAATGCCTGGTTGCGATTAATGATATGGCAAACCAGGCAAAGGAAAACCTCTTCCTTTCATTTAAATTAATGAATAATTTTACACAGGAAGATTATGAACGTGTTCAGTATATTGAGGAAATTGTAGATAGATATGAGGACAGATTGGGTACCTATCTGTTGAAAATTATAAGGAACGAACTTAATGATGAGCAAAATGAGAGTACGGGAAAATTTTTACATACTATTACCGACTTTGAGCGCATTTCCGATCATGCGGTCAATCTTGCGGAATCAGCAAGAGAAATTCATGAAAAAGAAACTATCTTTTCGGAAGACGCCAAGCTTGAGCTGCGCATACTGGAAAATGCAGTCACAGAAATTGTGGGAATGGCAATAGATGCATTTATTAATAATGATTTGCAGCTTGCAGAAAGAATTGAGCCGTTGGAAGAGCTAATAGACAGCCTGTGTGATGAATTGAAGCTCCATCATGTTCAAAGACTGAAGAACGGGTCATGCTCCCTCAATTCGGGTTTTGTGTTCAACGATATTTTAAATAATTATGAACGTATAGCGGATCACTGTTCCAATATTGCCGTGGCAATGATTGCATTGGAATCCGATAACTTTGATGCACATGAATATCTTGACAGCGTAAAACGACTGAAAAGTGAAACCTATGCCAAGTATTTTGAGGCATATTCGAAAAAATACGTGATTAAAAAGTAAAAGTTACTATACTAAGAAAAGCCATATCGGATCTATCTCTGGAGTGAAGAGGCAGGTATCATTGCCTGGGCCAGTGAAGAAGCCGGGTTTCTCGATATGTGATAGTAAGACACGATAGTGGGGATATGGATGCCCGTAGAAGAAATAAAGCAATAAATAATAAGAAGGAGGCTCTGAAGTAGTGGAGGAGAAAGTCAAATTATTTAATGCACATGCATTTGGGACTTTATTTTTTGATGATGGTTTTATTTATCTTGCTGACAGAAATATTCCCCGGGTAGCAGTGTTTACTGTGGATGATATTATTATAGAGGGTCAGACCTTTTCAAAATGGTGAAGAGGCCTTTTTATAAATTCATCCTTTTGAAGGATGCAAGCTGATAGGTAATAATACAGGGTGAGGGTATATATTCAAGTATAAGGTATAAAAATTCATATTAACGGGGGAGTTATTATGAGGGTAATCGATGATATTACTAATTTTATTTTCGTTAGTGATGAACCGGAAAAGTCCGATATTATCTTCATTCCGGGCGGTTCATGGCCGGAATTGGCTGAAAAAGCGGCAGCTTTGTGGAAAGAGGGATACGCTTATTATATTCTTCCTTCAGGGAAATATAACTTAAAAGTTGGTTGCTTCCCGGGTGCAAAATCTAAAAAGGATACATACCCAGGTGAATTTGATACCGAATGGGATTTTTTGAGACATGTATTGATTAAGTGCGGAGTTGATGAAGCCGCAATACTTAAAGAGAACGAAGCATCAGAAAACGGAACCTATGAGAATGCTTTTAAATCACGTAAAGTTACTGATTCTATGGGACTTGATATAAAGAAGGCAATTATCTGCTGCAAGCCGTTTCATGCAAGAAGATGCCTGATGACATATCAATGGGCCTATCCCGATACTAATTACTGGTATGCCCCGCCGATATAAAAAGCAAAGGTAAAGAAGATTGGTTTAATAATGACGAAGGAATAAAGACAGTAATGTCGGAGTTAAAAAAGTGCGGCGAATACTTTGAGCAGGCAGTCAAGGTGTATAATACACGAAAAATTTAGAGTTCAATTGATCTGACTTCTTCTTGCAGAATTAAATACATAGCGAGAATTAAATTTGAGCGGAATGGCAAAGCGATATATGTCTCCATTGACACTTATAAGGTTGTACAAATATATGAGGCCTATGAAATCTGCCATCGCACCTGCGGGCAGACTTTTTGTGCTTTTTTTGAAGGAATTCCTTTACATATGTAGAATGATTCGATATTATTTAAGTAATATTTGGGATAACATACGTAATAATCTATTTTTTGATATATGGAAAATTATATATAATATCTATAAAAGGATGAGAATAATTTATATAATATTTGATTACACTCAAACTACCTCCATCAGGAAGGAGGAAGTCCTATGAAAAAGTTCAAGGCGCTCAGACGAGAGCGTGTCAATCGCGCTTTGGAAGACATCTTCAATTATCCAATAACCATCGTAGAGGCTCCTATGGGTTATGGTAAAACCACGGCAGTGCGTGAATTTCTTGCTATAAAAGGCGTGCCTGTCATATGGACATCCTTTTTATCAGAAGATGATAAGGATTCATGGTTTTGGGAAAGACTTGCGTCCGAAATCGGGAAATTTGACAAGGTGGCTGAGAGCAGGCTCAATAGTCTCGGCATTCCTTCCGACACACCGCAGACAATCATGGCTATTTCCATCATCAATGAGATGGTATATAAGCCCCATACCACACTCGTTGTCGACGATTATCACCTTACTAAAAGTATGAAGATAACTTCGCTTTTCAGACGCTTTGTCATGGAGATGCCGGACGATTTTCACATTGTCATTATGACTCGTGATACGACAAACCTGGACATCAATGAGCTATACGTAAAGGGGCTGTGTAATGTCGTGTCTCAAAATACGCTTCGGTTTACCGAAAGTGAGATCAGGGACTACTGCGCTTTGATGGGTTTTACAGCCGATGAGAGCGAGATAAGGGAAATAGGTGATTATACAGGCGGCTGGATTTCTCTTATTTATCTCATCATACTGGGAATGGAACGGGGTATTTCCATAAATCGAAACGTCATTATTAACGAGTTGGTGGAGAATGTGCTTTATAACCCCTATGACGAGCACATTAAAAGGTTTTTGCTGCATCTTTCGGTGATGGACAGCTTCACAGCCGAAAAGGCAGCGTTCATAACACAGGAAGAAGAATCGGAAAAAATTCTTATGAAGCTGCGTCGTAATAACGCATTCATTGTTTTCGACGAGGCGGCGGGGGTCTATATCATACACCATGTGCTGCTGGACTTCCTGCGGGGTAAGCTAAAGGATGAGGAAGAATGTGCTGCGCTCAATCGGCGGCTTGGCGAGTGGCACCTTGCACGAAGAGAATATAGAACAGCATACGGCTATCTCTTCCGTGGCGGTGAGAGGGAGCGTATCCTCGCGCTGCTGGATAATGAGGATACAATAACCAGCGATTGCGCCACTTTTGACGGTGTACTGGACCTGTTCGCCGCATTGCCCCGCGAGATGCTGTTTAAGTATCCGCTTGCCTATTTACAATACATAGCCATCATTTTAACAAGCGGTGATCCCAAAGCTTATCAGGATGGGGTGATGAGACTGAATGAACTGGGAGAGACTTTGGAAAATACCCAAGGTCCCATTCCTCACGGAAGAGACCGTGTCCTTGCTGAGCTTCACCTCACCCGGATTTTTAGCGTATACAATGATGCAAAGGAAATGGCTGCATGTATAAAGGAGGCACAGCATTTACTTGGCGGAGATGTTTCCTGCCTGCAAAAACGTGAGGCGGAATTCACCTTAGGCTCTCCCCATTTACTCTATACCTGTTACCGGGAACCTGGCAGCCTCAAAGAACTCACCAAGATCATGGCAACGGAGTTTCCTATTTTTGCCATGTTGGCTGACGGCTGCGGAACCGGCTGCGATTATGCGGCTCTGGCAGAATATGCTCTGGAAACAGGTGACTGGCAGGGGGCGGAATTAAATTCCTACAAAGCTATTTATAAAGCTCAGACAAAAGAACAGATAAGCATAATTATCTGTGCTTATTTTACCTTAATCAGGCTTTATCTTTATCAGGGAAAGACCGGCGAAGCATTGGAAATGCTGTATCAGCTAAGACATGATGTGACGAAGGTAAATAACCCGTATTACAACACCGGATTCGAGATGGTGGAAGGATACGTTAACGGCTGCCTTACCCGAATCGACAGCATCCCCAGGTGGCTCCAAACCGGTGATATGTCCGCCGCACACTTTTTTTACGGGAGCCTTGGTTTTAATTATATTGTATACGGCAAAGCGCTTCTGTTATCAAAGAATTATATCAAGCTGGAAATGCTCACTGATGAATTTGCCCGCCATTTCGCCGTCTTCCACAACCAGTTCGGCTTTCTGCACAATCAGATTCTCAGAGCGGCTGCAAAATATCCTCTTTACGGAATGGATGCAGGATGCTCTGCACTCCGTGAAGCCTTCGACATGTCGCATGAAGATCACATAATCTTACCCTTTGCCGAGTATGCACCCGCTGTAATAGACATGGTCAGGAACATCGCCAATACCGAATCCCGGGATACATACATTAAGGAAGTACTTGAAGCATGCATGAAGTATATGGAGAATCTGAAGCACTCTGCACAAAGCATAGTTTCCCTGTCGGCGAGGGAGCTTGAGATCCTCACCCTGGCTGCAGAGGGCCTCAAGAGAGATGAAATCGCAAAAAGACTTTATGTTAGCGAAGGTACTGTGCAGACCCATCTGCACAATATATACCGGAAGCTTGAGGTCAGCGGCAGAACAGCTGCTATAAGAAAGGCACAAAAGTTGAAATTTCTATAATTATTGACAAAAANNAGATACAGGAATAAAAAATCATCCTCTATACTTCTTAAGTATGGGGGATTTTTTAATACTAAGAAACATTCTCAATGTCGAAAGGAGGTTACGCTTTATGAGCAAGATAGTAAAGGTCACACCCAATGACGACTATACCCTGTTGATAGAATTCGAACACGGTAACAAGATCATCTTCAATATGCGTGATATGATTAAGACTATTCCCTTCAGCAGTCTTGAAGACATAAACCGCTTCAAGGATGTCATGGTGGAGGAGAAG
Organism: Lachnoclostridium sp. UBA1434; assembly: GCA_002329645.1. Lineage (GTDB taxonomy): Bacteria > Bacillota > Clostridia > Lachnospirales > Lachnospiraceae > Mobilitalea. The sequence continues at coordinate 8,355 of DCTS01000055.1, forward strand.
GCTATTTACTGGCCCGAGCCGGTACCGAACGAGAAAAGTATTATCCCCTTACGTTTGACGGTGGACAATATGCTGTTCGCCATACGCGGATAGCAGAAGAAAAATGGTCTGATGATACGATTTAATATGAGGAGGATAAAATAATGAGAAAACGAATTTTAAGCCTGCTGTTGACGACAGCAATGGTGCTTACACTTCTGCCTGCAACTGCGCAGGCGGATCAAGGCAGCGATTTCATCGTTACAGGTGATCCGACGGGCTACACATACGAAGCAGACGGTAAGCTGACCTTTATCGAGCCTGGTGATTATACAGTAACCATGACAACACCGGGCTTATCAACTAACACGGATACAATCGTAGTAGATGCTAATGCAAGCTCGACGGCTAATCCCGTCAACATTTCTCTGCAGGACGTGAGTATTGATGTATCAGCCATATCTGATGCATGCGCTTTTGACATCAAGGGTGGCTCCACCGTCAGTCTCACCCTTAGCGGCGCAAACACACTGTCAAGCGGTTACAACAGGGCGGGCTTGAATGTGCCCTCCGGTGCTACCCTGATCATAGACGGCGATGGTACGCTCACAGCGAACGGCGGAAGCGGGACGACACCATTTGAGAGAAACGGTGGTCCAGGTATTGGCGGCAGCGCGAATGAGGACAGCGGAACCATCAGCATCAAAGGCGGAACAATCACCGCAAATGGCGGTGCGTACGCTGCAGGCATCGGTAGCGGCTATTGTGGCAATAACGGTATCATTGATATCTCTGGCGGCACGGTCACTGCGTACGGAAAAAACGGCAGCGCCGGTATCGGAGCTGGATACTCCTCTGGAACCACCGGCGGCGGTGGTACAATCAATATCAGCGGCGGTACGGTCGAAGCCATCGGCTACAATGTTGGCATCGGCAGCAGCGGAGAAAACGGTTACGGTACGATCAATATCAGCGGCGGTACCATTATGGCAGAGAGCTTATCCTGGGGAGCAGGCATCGGCACCAATACGTATTATACCGGAACCGACAATGAAATTACGATCAGCGGCGGTACGGTAACTGCTATCGCCAATACCCACGGAGCAGGCATCGGCGGAGGTTTTCGCGGCACCGGAGGTACGATTCTGATTACCGGCGGTACGGTTACAGCGCAGGGAGGCAAGTACGGAGCTGGTATTGGCGGCGGCCTTTATGATAATACTTCTTGGTCCCCGGATTCATACCAGTATAATATCACAATCAGCGGCGGTAAGGTCACTGCTATCGGCGGTCAAGGCGGAGCAGGCATCGGCGGCGGCTTTGACGGCAAGAATGGCGTGGATGTCGGCGGCGGTACGGTTAATATCAGCGGCGGTACGGTTACAGCAGTAGGGGGAGATGATGTCACGGCAAGCTCTGACGGTTTTCCGGAAAACTTAGGCGGCGGCGGCGCAGGCATCGGCGGCGGCACTAATGGCAGCGGCGGCAATGTCTATATATCAGGCGGCAGCGTGAACGCGGTACATGGCACCTGTACCGGTACCGGAGCCAGTGCGGTGGACATCGGAAAGGGTTATTCGGGAGCATCAGACGGTTACCTGAAAAACTTTAATACTGCGGAAGGTGAAGATGTTTATCTCACCGAGCTGACGCTCGGTGGAGTGAGCAGCGAAACGGCGGTATCCTCGGTTACAACCGACGCGGTATATACCTATGGCACGACGGATATGCAAACCGACTCAAACGGTAAGCTGTACCTATATCTGCCTGCAGGCAGGAAAACCACAACGGCGGTAACGCTTTCGCCTGCGTTGACATATATAGGCGAGGTCATTACGACGACTGATCCTGCCACATCATACGGCACGCTGTTACTCTCAGCCGACGTAGACAGTTACGACGAGCTTATAGCGACGGCGGCTGATGCAAATATAGGAGCTATCAACGTCATCGGCGATTTTGACTTGGAAAGTGATGTGACCATTACCCGTACGGTGACGATCGGCTCGGCAAACGGCTCGGTTATCGATGCCGGATCGTATAGTCTGCTTGTCAGTGGGGCGGCAAATGTAACCATGAACGGCAATCTCACCGTGACCGGAAGCGGCACTGTTATTTCCGTGGGTGCTGACAGCAAGCTCACTTTAAATAACGGTACAATATCGGCAAACGGCAATAACAGCCGCGGCATTTATATTCAGTCTAAAGGAGATGCTTATATCAACGGAGGCTCGGTTTCAGCAAACGGTGAGAACGCATATGGCATTCTCCTTGGATGGGGAGAAGACTTCATGGCCAAACTCTACATCGACATGTCCAATACCCCCTCAATAGATAAGGTCTTTTATGTTGCAGATGATACAGAACTAATCATAGAATCATTTCTTCTAGGACCTCTTCCCGCACCTTTCTCTGCTGTGGTGGGAGAGACAACAACGTCGGCTCCAATTACAGGAGGAGTAGACTTATCAAGGATAACCATAGCAGCTGACCCAGTAGGAGGTACNNTAATGCTTATGAAGTGGATGAGGCTAATAATATATATTCAGTGACACCGGATTCAATCGGAACCTACAGACTATCCCTTTCCGGAGGGTTTTATCGCAGCTACGTAGAAATCAGAATTCCCGTTACTGTCACATCGGGCTTTGCCGGAGGAGACGGCACAGCAGGAAACCCGTTTCAGATTGCTAATGCAGAACAGCTGAACCGGGTGCGTAATTTCACAGGTTCGGTGCATACGGATAAGTATTTTATACTGACGGAGAATATCGATCTTGACGTGGCACCGTATAATACGGGTGAAGGCTGGGAACCAATCGGCAATAATATAATCGGAGAAGATAAAGCGTTCCGGGGAAACTTTAACGGTAACGGCAAAACTATATCCGGCCTGTTCATCAACCGGGATGACTTTGCAGGCCTGTTCGGTGCCTGCTCTAACGCAAGTATTCACAACCTGCAACTCTCGGATGTGAATATTACAAGTGAATATAATATTGCAGGCTCCCTGACAGCGTATCTGGGTGAAGCCAGTATTGTCACCAATTGCTCCGTCACAGGAACTGTGACCGGCGACATGGAAGCCGGCGGCCTGGTTGGAGTTATGAGCAGCAGTACTATTTCGAGTTCCTACGCCACATGTTCGGTTACCGGCAACGATGCCGGCGGTCTGGTCGGAAGTATTGATAGTGCAGGATTTTTTTCAATTGCCGACTCTTACGCTTTAGGCCCGGTTACCGGCGCATCTTATGGCGGCGGACTGGTCGGAAGTATAACAGGTACTTCTTCTATCATCAACTCTTACACTGCAGGCCCGGTTACCGGCAACTATAATGGTTGGGGTGGACTAGGCGGACTGATCGGATATAAATCTGCCGATTGTACGGTAACATCATCCTATTACAACAGCCAAACCAGCGGACAGTCAGACAACGATGGCAGAGGGGAACCGGAGACCTCGATGCAAATGGTACAGGAGGCAACCTTCAGCGGCTGGGATTTCACTCCGGGAATAGGAGTATGGGTCATTAGCGAAGGGGTATCATATCCATACCTGCAGACTTTAATTCCCAACCCCCTGCCCACACCGTCGGCGGCAACCTCGGCTGAAATTGTATATGGAGTACCGGATCCCCGGTATGATGCCGATACGAAAACACTGACAATATACTATGGCGACATGATAGAGCCTCTTTCGATCGGGAATGTAACTCCGGCGGAAGGACTGGTCATATGGAGCAACAGCGATCCGGATGTCGTAGGCATTAATGTGATGAATGAAAATGGAGATATTGATATTCATGCTATACACGTCGGAACGGCGATAATCAGCCTGAGATCCTCTGACGGTACTATACTGGACAGCATCACTGTCATTGTAGTACCTATTCCTCTTCCGGTCACCGGTAACTTTGAGGTTGAGGATAAGGAATATGATGGAAGCACAGATGCGCTTTTTGCTGTTAACAATCTGTCGTTTGACACCTCAGACTGCTTACCCGGCGAAGAATTCGGCCTGAGTGCTGAATTTGCGGCGACATTCTCCGATCCGGATGTGGGTCAGAACAAGGCAGTCAGCCTTAGCAATTCGTATCTGACGGGACCCACTGCAGAGAATTACGTCCTTGACTTCTCCGAAGTACCTGCTGCAACGGCAGATATTACCCCCAAGGAGCTGACAATCGGCGGGAGC
>DCTS01000115.1:0-618 GCA_002329645.1 Lachnoclostridium sp. UBA1434
GTATCTGCAATATAGGGAAGCATTCTGCTTCCGTACTCCGTCAGCCATTGCATCATGGATTTCAGCGATATGCTCTTTTCCTTGTATCCGCATATGGTAATGTTTTTCCATTCAAGGATATCTGCTGCCTTCTCCTCCAATGCATAAATATCCAGCAAATCTCCCATCCTGATGCCCTTTTTCATGTATTTATCACTGTAGGAAGGCGCAATGCCGCGCCTGGTGGAACCGTACTTCTTCTCTCCGAGCCGTTCCTCCTCAAGAATATCCTGCTGCTTGTGGTAAGGCATGCAGATAAAGGCTTTGTCGCTTATTTTCAGCTTGTCGGGAGTTACTCTTATTCCCTTGTCCTTCAGCGACATGATCTCTCCATACAGATGCTCTATATCAATTACCATGCCGTTTCCCATGATGTTTACGACTTCGTCCCGTAAAATTCCGGAAGGAAGCAGGTTGAATATAAACTTCCCCTTTTCGTTGATTACCGTGTGTCCGGCATTGTTGCCTCCCTGATAACGGCATATCACATCATATTCGGCAGAGAGCAAATCCACCATACGGCCCTTTCCCTCATCGCCCCAGTTAATTCCTACCACAGCTGTCAGCATTTAGCCACCT
>DCTS01000115.1:631-1394 GCA_002329645.1 Lachnoclostridium sp. UBA1434
TGCTTACTCTTCTTATATACGGCTCTCGCTTTTATTTACCGATGACTTTTTTATTCATCCCTGTTTCTCTTATTAGTATCTTATTAGTATGTTCTATTCTCCCGCATGCTTTATTCCGAGGATTTCCAGCTCCTTCTCGTTCAGACCGATACCCCGGAGCATAAGACGGTTGCCCTTAAGGCTTTCAATTGAATTAATACCCATTCCGCCCATCATTTCCTTTATTTCGTGCTGCCATGCGGTTAAAAGGTTAACCAGCCTCTTATAGCCGATATCGGGATTTAAGCGTTTATTTAATTCAGGAATCTGGGTTGCAATACCCCAGTTGCATTTACCGGTATGGCAGCTTCTGCACAGATGGCATCCCAGGGCAAGGAGGGCTGCCGTAGCTATGTAGACACAATCTGCACCCAGGGCTATTGCCTTGACAATATCAGCGCTTGAACGCATGCTGCCGCCAACTACAATCGATACATTATCCCTGATACCCTCGTCCCTCAGACGTTTATCTACGCTTGCAAGCGCCAGCTCCACAGGAATGCCCACATGGTCACGTATACGGGTTGGAGCTGCTCCGGTACCTCCGCGAAAGCCGTCTATTGCTATTATGTCCGCACCGCTGCGTGCTATACCGCTTGCTATTGCGGATACATTGTGCACTGCGGCTATTTTGACGATTACGGGCTTTTTATAGTCCGTTGCCTCCTTGAGCGAATAAACAAGCTGTCTCAAATCCTCAATGGAATAGATGTCGTGGTGGGGC
>DCTS01000115.1:1416-4763 GCA_002329645.1 Lachnoclostridium sp. UBA1434
GCCGATACCGGGCTTTGCGCCCTGTCCCATCTTGATCTCAATTGCAGCGCCGCTGTTTAAATAATCGGGATGCACGCCGAAGCGCCCGGATGCAACCTGTACAATCGTGTTCTTGCCGTAGCGGTAAAAATCCTCATGCAGGCCGCCCTCGCCCGTATTATATAGAATACCCAGCTCCTCTGCCGCCCGCGCCAGGCTTTCATGGGCATTATAGCTTATTGAACCGTAGCTCATGGCAGAAAACATAACAGGCATTGAAAGTGTCAGATGGGGTGCAAGGTTGTTGATTATACGCCCGTTTTCATCCCTTTGTATGCTCTTTGGCTTCGGTCCGAGGAAGACCCTGGTCTCCATAGGCTCACGCAGAGGGTCGATGGAAGGATTGGTTACCTGGGAAGCATTGAGCAGTATTTTATCAAAGTAGACAGGATAATTCTCAGGGTTGCCCATACTGGACAGCAGTACTCCGCCGCTTGATGCCTGCCGGTAAAGCTCATTCATGGTTTTCTGCGACCAGTTGGCATTCTCCTTATAGGTATTGCTGCTTTTTACAATCTTAAGAGCCCGTGTCGGACATAAAGCCACGCAGCGGTGGCAATTGACGCATTTTGCATCGTCGCTTACCATTTTATCAGCATCTTTCAGATATTCATGGACTCCGTTGGCGCATTGACGCTCGCAGACCCTGCATACAATACACCTTTCGTTATTTCGAACAACCTCATAATCAGGATACAGAAAATTTACTGCCATTATGTCTCACCTCCATTCAGACATGCAATCACAGGCTCGCCGCCTCTGGGCGACCAAACCCTGGTTAAATCCGGTTCAATAATGCGGATGGCCGCCTCCTCGCTTGCTATATAGACAAAATCGTCCTTTTCCGCCGCAACCATGCTGCGAAGCTTGAGCCGGTCATTGAGAGCCATAAGACCGCCTTCAAAGCCTACGATTATGGAAAACGGACCTGTAATCAACTGATTTGCAAATGTATTACGAAGGTATTCGCAGACCGTGCGTTTCTCCTTTGGCATCTGCTCAATCGTCTGCCAGAAGGGAGCTGCTATCACATTGGCAATTTCGGGGAAGGTAAGCCCGATTTTCCGGTGCAGGTAATCCACTATGTAGGCGATTACCTCCGTATCGGTCAGCAGGGTGCATTTATACCCGTACATCTCGATTGCCCGGCGATTCGTATCATAGGAAGAGATTTCGCCGTTATGCACCACCGAATAATCCAGAAGCGCAAAGGGATGTGCTCCGCCCCACCATCCGGGAGTATTGGTTGGGTACCGGCCATGGGCTGTAAAGCAGTAGCCTTCATAATCCTCAAGGCGGTAAAACCTTCCCACATCCTCAGGATAACCCATTGCCTTGAATACACCCATGTTTTTGCCGCTTGAAAAAATATATGCACCCTTGATTCGGGTATTTACCTTAAAANNAAAACAAACCTTGCGACAAACTCCCTCTCATCCAGCTGGCTGTCTGCAAGCCTGGTCGGCAGCGGAGTTACAAAGTATCTCCATATAAGAGGCTCGTTTGTAATTTCCTTAACTTTTCTTGTAGGTATCTTTGATAGATTGATAATGTCAAAATACTGCTCAATATATTCCTCACAGCTTTTCTTGCTTTCTGTATTTTCATAAAAAATATGAAGCGCATAATAATCCTTATATTCAGGATATATGCCGTAAGCGGCAAAACCGCCTCCCAGTCCGTTGCTGCGTTCACGCATAACCGACATGGAGCGTATCATAATCTCGCCGCTCATTCGCCTGCCTGATTTGTTTATTATTCCGGATATGGCACAGCCGGATGGTATTCTCACCTGACCTTCTCTCATAGACGAACCTCCTTTATACCTTATACCTTTATATCCTTATGCCATTATGCCTTTATGCCCTTTAAGCCATTTGTCTTTATGCTTATATACTTAATACCTTTATACCTAAAACATGTCTAAACATGCGTAAAAGGCGCTCATCACATAATGCGGGCAAGACTGCCGTCACATTATCTGATAAACGCCTTTGTTTTAATCCATCTAAGTATACAGTAAAACTTTTTTCTTGTCAAAGAAATATTTCAGCCAATTTTTACCATACAAGTAAGCAGTTGAACCATGTCGGTATTAGTAAAATTTTACATAAAAATTTCTTAAAAAAGTTGTTGACATTCATGCGGCATTAGCATAATATAGGATGATATAAAACAGCAAAGGCGCTTCGGACAAATGTCCGCGGCGCCTTTTCTTTATTTTTAAAAAGAAAGGATGTTGTCAATGAGCAAATTAACCCCGGTATCGATTTTGGATGAGAAATCAATTTCAAGCTGCAAGGCAGCAAGAATTAAATTACTTTAATGAGGAGGGATTACCATGAAAGATGTTCCTGGTTTATTCGGCAGCATGGTGTTTAACGATTCGGTAATGCAGTCCAGATTGCCGAAGGAAACATACAGGGCACTGAAGAAAGCTATTGCACTGGGTGCACATCTGGAGCTGGATGTTGCAAATGTCGTTGCAAGCGCCATGAAGGACTGGGCGGTTGAAAAGGGAGCGACCCATTTTACACACTGGTTCCAGCCTATGACCGGCNNGATGCCTCAAGCTTCCCTTCGGGAGGGCTGCGTGCCACATTTGAGGCCAGAGGATATACGGTTTGGGACACAACCTCATACGCCTTTATTAAGGACGGAACACTGTATATTCCTACTGCCTTCTGTTCTTACAGCGGTGAAGCCCTTGACAAGAAGACCCCCCTTCTGCGTTCGATGGAAGCGCTTAACAGGCAGGCCCTACGCATACTTAAACTGTTCGGTAATACTGAGACTAAGCGTGTTGATGCAACAGTAGGCCCTGAGCAGGAATATTTCCTTATTGACAAGGAAGTATTCCTGAAGCGGCCCGATCTGGTCTGCACCGGAAGGACGTTGCTCGGAGCCCGTCCTACCAAAGGTCAGGAGATGGAGGATCATTATTTCGGAAGCCTTAAGCCCCGTATCTCAGCCTTCATGAAGGATCTTGAGGAAGAGCTCTGGAAGCTGGGCGTGCTTGCAAAGACCAAGCACAATGAGGTTGCCCCCGCACAGCATGAGATGGCTCCCATTTTCAGCACGGTAAACATTGCAACAGATCATAACCAGCTCGTTATGGAGCTTATGAAGTGCGTTGCCAACAGGCACGGGCTTGCATGTCTCATACATGAAAAGCCCTTCGCAGGCGTCAACGGAAGCGGCAAGCATATTAACTGGTCCCTGTCCACCGATACCGGAGTCAACCTCCTCGAGCCGGGTGAAACGCCCTATGAAGATGCACAGTTTCTGCTTTTCCTGACTGCAGTCAT
>DCTS01000009.1 GCA_002329645.1 Lachnoclostridium sp. UBA1434
ATGCATATTTGCAGGACGGTATGGAAAAGCAGCGGGAAGTAGCTATAAATTGTACGGGGGAAGATGAGATCCTTAAGAAACTGATTAATGAAAACAGGCTTTTATCCATACACAGCAGTGAGCCTACGCTGAACGAAATTTTTGTGGAGATTACGGGGAGGCGGCTTCAATGAAACTCATGTCTTTGCTGCGCGGCGATATCCGGTTTCAGTATAAATACGGGTTTTATTTTCTTTACTTGTTTTTAACGATTTTATATGTGGTCCTTATCCGGGAGTTTCCCGAAGGATGGAGGGAAAAAGCCGCAATCCTGATGATATTTTCAGATCCTGCAGCCATGGGGATCTTCTTTATGGGGGCAATAGTGCTTTTTGAAAAAAGTGAGCGTGTACTTGACAGTATTGCTGTTTCACCTGTAAGAACATATGAATATATGCTGTCAAAGCTTTTTTCAATCGGAATTATTTCCGTGCTTGTTGCCTCTGCAATAGCACTATTCAGCGGAGCGATAAGTATAACATGGCACTTTATTATTGGTACATTTTTATGCTCCTGNNCTGTTTTCCGCCTTAGGACTTATTATTGCGGCAGGAAGCATAAGCCTGAACGGTTTCATTATTACTACGATACCGATAGAGGTTATAATAAATATTCCGGCCGCTATATGGCTGTTCGGCGGCAGACCCGGCTGGCTTCTTATACATCCCGGCGTAAGTATGATGGAGCTTTGCACAGCATATGCGGGAGGAAAAGGTAATGTGCTGCCCGCATTACTTATACTGGCATTTTGGACTTTGCTTGCTGTATTGATGGCTAACCGGTCGGTGAAAGGCATGCTTGGAGAGATNNGGTCAAGGGCATGTTCAGGGAGATGGGGGGGATTAAGCTGTGAAGCCGCTTCTTAATTCTTTCGGAATATTTATAAGACAAATTACAAGAGACAGAATGCTATGGGCAATATGCCTTGCCCCCATAATTTGCGCATTTGTGTTCCGCTTCGGGATACCATATGCGGAGGGGCTGCTGTGCAGTTATTTCAGGAGGCAGACAATACTTGCCGGGTATTATTTATTGTTTGACCTTTGGCTGTGCCTGATGCCGTCGTACATGCTGTGCTTTGCGTCAGCTATGGTGATGCTGACCGAACGGGATGAGAACATGGCAGGCTATATGGCAGTTACACCCCTTGGGAAGACGGGCTATGTGCTTTCAAGGCTGATATTCCCGGCTGTTATAGCCTTTTTCTTCTCGATATTATTAACTTACATATCGTCGCTTACAAAATGGAATTTATTAATTCTTTCGGCGGTCTCACTGCTGATGAGCCTTTCAAGTGCGGCTGCAGCTCTTATGATATTTTCATTTTCCCGCAATAAGGTGGAAGGTATGGCTGTGGGGAAAATAGCTTCGCTTATATTTATTGGAATTGTTATTCCATTTTTTATAAAGTCCGATGCACAATACCTCGGCGCTTTCCTTCCTTCTTTCTGGGCAGTAAAGCTTTGCACGGGAGGAAATATTATGCTGATGCTTCCTGCTCTGGCAGTATGTCTTGTGTGGATATGGGCGGCAGGGTGCCGGTTTGTTAAGAAGCTTTATTAGTCTTGATCTTTCCAATATCCGGATTTACAATTGTTTATATACTTGCAGCAAATGGCATTAAAAGTCGGGTACGTCTCTCTAATGATTGTTATAATACAATCACAGCCGGGGAGGAGTTAAAGTATGATTGGAATGTTTGAGGGTATCCAAAATGCAATCGCGTATATCGAAGATAATCTCACTGAGGAGCTGGATATTAATGATATTGCTGAAAAGGCATGCATTTCAGCATTTTACTTCCAGCGTATCTTCAATATACTATGCGGTTTTACTGTAGGAGAATATGTCAGAAGCCGCAGGCTCAGCATTGCGGCAGAGGAATTGTCCAAGGCAAATGCCAAGGTAATTGACGTCGCTATAAAGTATGGCTACGATTCTCCTGACAGTTTTACCCGTGCTTTCGCCAGATTCCATGGTATCTCTCCTTCGGCGGCTAAGCTAAAGGGTGCAAGACTTAAATCATTTGCACCGGTCAAAATCAAATTAATATTGGAGGGCGGTACAATGATGGATTACAAGATCGTTGAAAAGGAACAGTTTACGGTTATGGGTAAAGCAAGAAGCTTTACCACGGATACCTCATATGCTGATATCCCGAAGTTTTGGGAGGAGCATAATCAAAGCAAGGATAGCGATATTGTCTGCGGAATGTACGGAGTCTGCATAGACGGTGACGGAGCATGCTTTGACTATCTGATCGCAGATAACTATATCCCGTGGAATGAGGTCCCCGAAGGCTTTGAAACCAGAGTAATACCTGCAGGTACATGGGCAGTATTCCCGTGCAAGGGCGAATTGCCGAAATCACTGCAGGATGTCAATACCAAGATCTGGAGCGAATGGCTGCCAAACTGCAAGGAATATAAACTGGCAGGCAACTACAACATAGAGATGTATACTCCACCCACAGAAAACCCGGATGACTACTACTGCGAGATCTGGATACCGGTTAGTGTGTCAGGGGGACGGAGTTAGT
>DCTS01000003.1 GCA_002329645.1 Lachnoclostridium sp. UBA1434
AGGAGATGCGGCCAATTGCAGGTACAGTTTCTCTGGACGGCGGTACTACTGCCCTGCTAGGAGGTTCCTGGTCAGCGGGTAATACGGTTTATACCGTGCCCTATTCGGGGCTTGCTTACAGCACCTTATACACGGTGACAATCTCCGGCTTTATGGATACAGCGGGCAATGTGATGGCTTTTGATAACAGCCATGTCTTTATAACGGAAGCAGAGCCGATTATTCCTGCTGTCAACCCTAACAGCCTGACAATAGATAAGGGCAGCAGTTCAAGCTTTGCCGTAGCCTTCGGACAGCAGTAAGCACCACTGTTGATGGGCATGAAGTGGATGAAAACGGTTTAAGGATTACAGGGTAAGTTATCCACCCGGCCTACGATATATACGTGTAAACAACACCCAATGAGTGTGCAATATATGTTGAGCCGGCTTCTGTTATCTTTGAATGGCAGAAACTGGCTCATTCTTTACATCTATATAATATTATACTGTTTGATAAACAGGAATAATTAACCATGACATATTTACTATGAAATTAAAATTGAAAAACGTCGTATAAACGACTATAATTGAATTAATTTACAAAGAAAGGGAGATCAAGGGATGGAATTCATGTCAGCGTCAGAAGCTGCTAAAAGATGGGGTATATCTCTCAGACAGGTTCAACGGCTCTTATCCGGGAACAGGATTCCCGGAGTAAGAAGATATGGCAGAGCATGGCTGCTGCCGGCAGATGCCGATAAACCCGTGAACCTTCATCAAAAAAGCTGACACCATCATCGTCATTCTCAGATTTGCCTGCTGTGATTACTGCTACAACCAAAGCTATGCCGTTAAACAACCCGGATGCAATTTTGGATACAATAGGCGACGAGAGGTTTCGACATCAATATGAAGCTGAGCTTGCTTATCTGCGGGGTGACTTTGAACATGTTATGCTCTGCTTTCAAAAAACTGCAAAGGATGATGTGTCAAGACTTCGTATCTGTCCGGTAGCAATAGCCGCAGCTATAAGCTTAGGGGATTACAAGACTTACATAGAGATTGAAGCATATCTTAAGCAATGTATAAAAGTCGAAGGGATAAAATATGTAACCACCTTCGCGGAGCTGGCACTTGCAACTGCTGCTGTAAGTGCAATTGCCCCTAATCTTGCTCCCGGCTGGCTTAAGGAAGGGGATTTCAGCAATCTTTTGCCGGAGGTAAGGATGAATGCCACTTATCTTCGTGCCAAGTATTTTCTCTGCATGGGTAAGATTGAAGCAATGCTGACTGCCGCTCAAACTGCTCTGTCCATTAGTACTTCACATAAGGGCATAACAATTACAGACATTTATCTCATGGTAACCCGTGCTGTTGCGCACTACTATCTTGGACACGCTGAGAAAGCAAAGCATAATCTTCTGGAGGTTATGCGCATATGCCTGCCTCATGGTTTTATCACTCCATTTGCGGAGAGCGTTATCAACATGGGCGGGATGGTGGAAGCATGTCTGGATCAGGAATTTCCCACCTTCCGCAATACTGTCATAAATCAATGTAACCGCACCTGGAAAAACTGGGTGAGTTTTCACAACCATTTTACCAAGGATAACATAACGCTTATATTATCCCTGCGTGAATACCATATGGCTCTCCTTGCGGCCCGTCGTGTTCCTTATGCAGAAATAGCAAGGCAGCATTGTATCTCAGTCGGCCGAGTCAAGAATATTATGCTTGATATATACAGCAAGCTATATATATCAGGCCGTGACGAGCTTGCCAAATACATTCTCTAACATCTTCTGATGCAGCCTTAGTTGACCTATTATATCACCATTTGCATGCCACATTTATAAAGTCGTTATATAATTATGTTCCTGTATAATAAATCCTAAAGGGGTATATTATGAAAACTGCGCTGGTAAAGGTGCTGCATTACATCCTGACATCCCATACTCCTCCTTCAGGATTGAAAAGATCATATCATCATGAATAATATCCCCATAGCCCTTGACACATCTTCTTATGCAGCCTTCGTTGGTAAAGCCAAGCTTTTCCACCAGTCTTCTGGAAGCCATATTATCTTTGAATACCCTTACAGAAATAACATCAACATGCTTTTCCTCAAAGGCATACCTGATTATTTCTCTTAAGGCCTCAGTCATATATCCTTTGGAGGAATATTCTTCACCAAGATAATATGATAAGCATAAGGAATTAACCCCATATCTTAATGAGTCTGCCTCGATGCCTATCATACCGATTATTTTATGATTGTCCTTCAGCTCTATATAAAAGGTATCATCGGATTTCATATCCTTTTCAACCTGCTCCTGCAAATGCTCGGCTGTAAGCTTCGACATGCAGTTATACTTAAGGACATACTCACTGTTCCTGATCTCCATTAAGTCTTTTTCATCTCCGCATCTTGCAGTACGAAGAATTAATCTTTCTGTTTCCATAAAACTTCTCCTTATCCTGTTATAGCTTAAATAATTTGCATTAAGCTCTCCTTATCCTGTTATGGCATGAAATAATCTGCATTAAGCTTTCCTTATCCTGCTATGGTATTAAATAATCTGCAATATGCTCTCCTTATCCTGTTATGGTATGAAATAACTTTCGATGAGCAATGCTATGATTCTAATCCTTCTTTAGCCGGTTTCTTTAAGTATCAGTGCAAGCTCTTCCTCAGGTACATCCATACGGTTTATGAAGCTGCCGCCATACAGGTACCAGTTAAAATTGCTGCTCTCTGATTCTCCGTCATATATTATTCTTTCTGCAGTTGCACCCACCTCGACTATTCCTGAATACATCGTTATGCTGCAGCCTGTACCACAGCCTATTATTCTTGCTTTTACCGCACCGCCGTATATAACTATATTGCTGAATATAATACGCCCGGCTGCTTCCACACTTCCCCCGGTTATACATATATTCGAATTATTGATAATCTCTTCATTAGCATCCTCATATCTGCCCAGAGTTTGTGCAAGGAGTGAGCCGCCATGTATGTTCACATTCATATGATTGCTGCCTGTGATGCTCATGCCTTCATCACCGGACAGCTTAAGCAGTCCGCCATACATGGTTAATGTACCAAGGTTGCCAAGATTTACTCCTGCTCCATCCCTTGCAGCATCTATGTCCAGACTGCCGCTATATATCCTGATTTCACCAAGGCATGTAAATACTGCATAAGAACCGGTTCCCATCTCTGTGAACAGCTTATCGGTTACATTCTCTCCGGTTATAGAAAGGCTTGCTCCTCCACCTATATGTATCCCTCTTTTATCATCCCCAAGGGTTATATAATTCTCCTCCTGCAAGCTTAGAATAGCTGATATCCCATCTTCAATTAATAAAAAGCTGTCAGATTCACTATCCTCGAAACCGACTTTCAGATTCCTAAAGGTTATGCTCGGGCTATGAATATATCTGCCTCCGTGAAAGATGACCATGTTACTGTCAGTTTTACCGGTGATAATAAAGCCCGGCTCCCATATACGGGCTCTGTAAACCTTATTGCCATATATTATCCCTTCGGGAAGAATTTCTATATTGCCTTTTGAAATATCCAATTCGCAAGGATTAAGAAATTCATCAGCCCTGATTACAGATGTATCTCCCGTATAAATATTCCTTTTTAGCAAAGTTACATCCTTCGATTTTATGGTTAAAACCGACTTTCTATCGGGAAGATAAAGACTTAAATACCCCTCAGATACCATATCTCTTGAACCATATGCTTTATTACCTATCTTAATTGATGTTATCTCTGCTTTTTTACAATTGTACATAGCATGGTATACCTTCCGGCCTGATGTATCCGTCGGCTGTGAGGACAATGAGTAAGCATGAATATTGCCTCCTCCTATGATTATTTTATCTGCTGCTATGTCATGGGTTTTAAGGCTCTCACGCGACTCTTTGTTATAATCTAGCACATATTCATCAAGAAGCCTGTCTCCGAAGCCTCCTCTGGCAGTTATCATTCCTCCGCTGATTATCACGGCAGTATTAAGGGTATCCATGCTGTTTCCGATACCGGGAGCGTAATTATTGCCGTATGCGTTTACCCTTCCTCCTGAAATAATAATATCATTCCCCTTGCCGCGGCTGCTTTCACCGCCTATACCGGCTCCATAAGACCTGGCATCCACTGTACCCCCGGTTATAATAATGCTTCCTTTTTTGCCTGCGCCGGAGCCTCCGATACCGGCAGAGCTGTATATACCGCCTGCAGCGGCAACATTCCCTCCGCATATGAGGATGTCCCCTGCACCCGAATCATATTCCGGATAATAATCTATATATCTTTCGGATATTCCTCCGCCTATTCCGCAGCCAAACCTTCCGCCTTCCGCCTTAATGCTTCCGCCCTTAATCATTATTTTACCGGTTCCCTCATTCTCTCCGTATAAGCAATTTCCGCCTATTCCTGAGCCGCCCTTTCCTCCTGATACATGCAGACTTCCAGTGCTCTTTTCCGATATTATTAGCATGGCATTCTCAGGGACATGTATACCTGCACCGGTTCCGCTGCAGGAAATCTTATTGTCACCTGTCAGAATGACTTCAACCTTCCCGCCGCTCATTATTCTTACAGGTGAGGAAGAACAATCCATGCTTAAATTTTTGAACGTTATAATTGCATGGGTATTACTGCTGACAACTATTGAATTGTAATTCGAATAACCGGTAATCTCATAAAGTCCCGATCTATCTATATTAACGCTGCTCTTTCCAATATCATATGTAATAACTGATGCTGATTCTGAATATACCTGCAGTATGTCCTGCAGTCCTATATCAGCAGCGTCAGCCTTACATGTTGCTATATATTTATCAACAGCTCCGGTCATGTCAGCAGTGTCGGCCTTATCTTCCGCTATGTACTTGTCAGCAGCTCCGGTCATGTCAGCAGCTTCAGCCTTACCTGTTGCTATGTACTTGTCAGCAGCTCCGGTCACAACAGCAGTGTTGGCCTTATCTTCCGTTTTGAACTTGTCAGCAGCTCCGGTCGCGGCAGCTGCCCCTGCCTTATCTGCCGCTCCTGATATGCTGCATAATAACATGATTATAATTAAAAAAAGTAAGTGCTTCATTTGACTTCTCCCTGCGTTTATTTGTTAACGCATTTCTTGCTTTTATTATGAAGATTATATATAATGACCTTGTTATATCGAAAGGAAAAATTGCTTATGAAGAAGGGGAACCCTTATGAAAGAAAAAAAGATTAAACAAATAGCTGCAATTGTTGGTATAGTGCTGCTATTATCCATGTATGTCATATCCTTTATCGTTTCCTTTTTTGCTACGGAAGCGGCACCGGGTCTGTTCCTTGCATGCGTATTCTCAACAGTAGTCATTCCTATAATGATTTATATGTTCATAGCTGTCTATAAGTATGTGCATAGGGACGATAACCAAAAGGATAAAGACGAAGATACTCCAAAAGAAGTAAAGGAATAGATATTATTCCAGGAACAGAAGATTCCTTAGGAATATTTGTATTCCATGAATAGCACTACGCCAGGAATAGTACTATTCCTTTATTCCTTCTTTAATCCTTTTAAAACATGCCTGTATTTGCTGCTCATACCCGTTGTCTGAAGGAACATAAAATACCCGGTCCTTTAGCTCATCGGGCAGGTATTGCTGCTTAACATAATGATTCTCATAGTCATGGGCATACTTATATCCAATGCCGTGTCCAAGATTGGATGCGGACTTATAGTGTGCATCCATAAGATAAGGCGGTATTGTGGTTGTTCTTTCATTTGCCACGGTATTCATGGCATCGTCAATTGCGCAGATGGCGGAATTACTCTTGGGTGCACTTGCAACATAGATGGCAGCCTGGGCAAGTACAATTCTGGCTTCGGGCATGCCAAGCCTCTCCACTGCAAGTGCCGCACTTACTGCAACATTAATTGCATTGGGATCCGCATTGCCCACATCCTCGGAGGCGCATATCATAATTCTTCTTGCAATGAAGGCCGGCTCTTCACCCGCATATAGCATTCGGGCAAGATAATATACGGCAGCATCGGGGTCCGAGCCTCTCATACTTTTTATGAAGGCCGATATGGTGTCATAATGGTTATCCCCATCCTTATCATATTTTAGTGCACGCTTTTGAATACATTCGGAAGCCGTCTCCAGAGTGATATGAATGAAGCCGTCGTCGGATCTTTCCGTTGTCAGTACACCAAGCTCGATAGCATTCAGAGCAGCCCTTGCATCGCCATTTGCAACATCAGCCAGGAACTCCATAGCATCGTCATGGAGCTTAGCCTTGTATGCACCAAGCCCCCGCTCCTTATCGGCTACTGCTCGCCTTAAAAGGGTCTTTATATCCTCCCTATCCAGGGGTTTAAGCTCAAATATAATGGAACGGGATATTAACGCAGAGTTTACCTCAAAATAAGGGTTTTCCGTAGTTGCGCCTATTAACACGACTGTTCCGTCCTCAACAAACGGCAGCAGATAGTCCTGCTGACCTTTGTTAAACCGGTGGATTTCATCAATAAAAAGGATGGTTTTTTTACCGTACATGCCAAGGTTATTCTTAGCTTCCTCTATTACGGCCTCCATATCCTTCTTGCCTGAGGCAGTGGCATTGATCTGCATAAAAACAGAGCTTGTAGTATTTGCTATTACTCTTGCAAGCGTAGTCTTTCCTGTACCGGGAGGACCGTAGAAAATAATTGAGCTTAGCTTGTCCGCCTTAATAGCACGATATAAAAGCTTGTCCTTGCCAATTATATGATCCTGCCCTACAACCTCGTCAAGGGTTATGGGACGCAGCCTGGAAGCCAGGGGCGCTTCCTTTTTCAAAGTATTATTTCTCATATAATCAAACAGATCCAATATAACCACCTTCCATAAAAAGGAGAATGATATGCAGCTGCCTTCCGATCCTGCAATACTCTTAAGCTATATTAATACAAAGCTGAGGAATAATTATCGTTCACTGGATGAACTCTGCAGAGAGCTTCCTGCCGACCGAACCAAAATTGAAAGCAAGCTTTCCTCCATAGGCTATTATTATGATAAAACGCGAAACCGATTTATAGTTAAGAGCTAGTATATTTTCAATGAAACGCGGAGGCGTTTCATTTAGGAAACCGCGGAGGCGTTTCATTTAGGATACCGCTAAAGCGTTTCATTTAGNNACATTTTAATGTTTCATTAATGATACTATTTAGCAGCCTTAATTATTCCCCATATTCCTCAGCTTCTTCCCGGGCAAGCTGTGCGCCTGCTTTCGGTTTGCTTGCAATCAGGAATAATACGACACCTATTAAGGCTCCGATGCCATCAATTGCAACATCCCTTAGCTCTCCGCTTCTTCCAGGAACGAAGATCTGGTGGAATTCATCAGATGCAGCATACAGTACCGCAGTAAGCATAGTTAGGAACAGCAGGCGTATTCCCCTGAATTTTCTTACTGACAGCGGAAATGCTATCGCCGCGGATAAGAGTGCATATTCAGTAACATGCGCCGCTTTCCTTATAATAAAATCTATGCTTTCAAGCCTTTCATCCCTGATTTCTTCATCAAGCCTTTTATCTGAAATTTTTTCATAGGTATTCAGGAGTCGATTAGCAATTGACTTGCTGCTCTCACCGGAGCTTTCGGCCGGCTTTGATGAAAAATAGAATATTACCGCCATTATAATCACTGCCGGTATCCATGACAATATATATTTCATTTATTAAAACCTCCATGCAAACGGTTACCGGCATTAATAGCAACAGCCATCAACATGTATGCATTCCGGTATACCGACCTTTTATATTATAGCATATGCAGATGTAAATGCAAACATATGTTTATCAGTGTGTATGAAATTAATTATTGTTCTGTAAGAAGTATATTAGTCTGCTATAAGCGGCTTGGTATCATGCATCCGGGGTTGTAACCGGAGTTATGCATTGTTATAATTAAAGCAGTTGATATATAATTCTTTATCTTAGGAAACGCCCAGGAGGATATGCAAACCATGGAACAGCCTGTTGAATCCTTTTATACCATATATAAAGACGCTTCTGATGAAATTGTGGTAAAGAAATCCCGGTTTATAGCAAGCTTATGCCCTGTTGAATCAGAAGAAGAGGCGATGCTATTCATTGAAAACATCAGGAAGAGGTTCTGGGATGCTTCGCATAATTGCTATGCTTTTATTGCAGGCATCGGAAGCAACCCCATAATGCGCTTCAATGATGACGGTGAGCCCTCCAGAACAGCCGGAAAGCCTATGCTGGACGTATTGTCGGCTCGCGGACTCACCAATATTGCAGCCGTTGTTACACGCTATTTCGGCGGTACCCTGCTTGGAACTGGCGGCCTGGTAAAGGCGTATCAGGCTGCGGTTATAAAAGGACTGGAAAAAAGCATTGTCATAAAAAAAGAGCTTGGAAACCGTATTCAGCTCATCACGGATTACAATCTCATCGGGAAAATTCAATATTACATCAATCGGGAGGATTTACCGGTATTATCTACCGAATATACTGATGCAGTTACCCTTGACCTGCTGGTTCCTGCTTTAAAAACCAAAGCATTTACTGCTAAAATTGAGGAGCTTACAAATAGCAGTGCAAACCTTTGCATAAAAGAACAGGCATACTATTCATTAATTAATAATGAAGTACACCTGTTTTGAGCTTTCAGCCTGCTGCGGTCACTAACTCATCTACAATTTCAATCATTGATATTGGAGTCACCTCATTACGGTAAAGCTTTCTTATCATTGATACCACTGCTTCTCTGGAGTAGGATATTCCTTCCACTTCCTCCGCTTCTACGGTATTATCCAGATATCTGGTGATGCTTATACCGTAATAAGGTTCTCCCTGACCCTCCTCCTTGTTAGTCACCAACAGGCTGTAATTCAACTTCATGCACCTGTTGTCCTCCAAAATTAATTCGTTGCTGAATAATAATTGTCTCTCCTTCATTAGTAAACCCCCATCCATAAAAAATAAATAACTGATAGCGACTGACATTTTTCATTATACACAGAATTTGGCAAATTATAAAGATAAAAGTAACGCAACAAATTATCGAGTTCGTTATTATTCGACAGCTATTCACGTTTCGTGTAGCCGTATTCACAATATACATAGATTTATTGTATATTTTTGCATTATTATGATACATTTTTTATAAAATTAATGTATGGTTCTTTATACCCAGTATACCAATCCACATTTTGGAAAAACTTAAATAGTTCACAAATTTACACTTTAATTAGCCCGGCATAGGTGGTATAATCTACGGTATAAGCAAAGGTCCGTAAGTATATGAACATTAAGAAAACCATTTTTGTTTTCATTAATGTTCATATACTTACGGACCGCGCAAGCGAGCGAAAAGCCGAAG
>DCTS01000054.1:0-13809 GCA_002329645.1 Lachnoclostridium sp. UBA1434
GATAGATCTTCCCAGTGCGGAGCCGGCAAGAGTAATAGCCGAGATAGAGGATGTTATCGGCATTGAAGCCCAGAATGCACCTCTGATATCCGCAAAGATGGGTACCAATATAGACCAGGTGCTTGAGCAGATAATAACAAGGATACCCGCACCCGTCGGAGATGCATCAGCACCGCTCAAGGCTCTTATATTTGACTCGATATATGATTCATATAAGGGCGTAATTGTATTTGTTCGAATAATGGAGGGCACGGTTAAAAGGGGAACAACGATAAAAATGATGGCTACCGGTGCCTCCTCTGAGGTGGTTGAAATAGGAACCTTTGGTCCAGGACAGTTCATACCATGTGAAGAGCTGTCTGCAGGAATGGTCGGCTATATAACTGCAAGCCTTAAGAATGTCAAGGAAACCAGGGTGGGAGATACGATAACGGACGCAGACAGGCCTTGTAACAATCCGCTTCCCGGTTATAAGAAGGTGCAGCCGATGGTATATTGCGGAATGTATCCGGCAGACGGCGCAAAATATCAGGATCTTCGGGATGCTCTTGAGAAGCTTCAGCTAAATGACGCTTCCCTGCATTATGAACCGGAAACCTCGGTAGCTCTTGGCTTTGGCTTCCGCTGCGGTTTCCTNNTGGGCTTTGGCTTCAGATGCGGCTTCCTGGGGCTTCTGCACATGGAGATAATACAGGAGAGGCTGGAAAGGGAATACAACCTGGATCTTGTTACAACAGCTCCGAGCGTAATATATAAGATTTATAAGACTGACGGGCAGGTTATTGATATAACCAATCCTAAAAATATGCCGGACCCTTCAGAGATAGAGTATATGGAGGAACCGGTTGTATCGGCGGAAATTATGGTTACAACCGAATTTGTCGGTGCAATCATGAAGCTTTGCCAGGAAAGGCGGGGCACATACCTGGGCATGGAATATATAGAATCCACCAGAGCCCTGTTGAAATATGAGATGCCTTTAAACGAGATAATATACGACTTCTTTGATGCATTAAAATCACGGTCTAAGGGGTATGCTTCCCTGGATTATGAGTTGAAGGGATATTTAAGGTCCGATCTTGTCAGGCTGGATATTCTGATAAATAAGGAGGAAGTGGATGCACTGTCCTTTATTGTCCATACTGACAGCGCATATGAGCGCGGCAGAAAAATGTGCGAGAAGCTTAAGGAGGAAATACCAAGACAGCTATTTGAGGTTCCCATACAGGCAGCAATCGGAAGCAAGATAATAGCAAGGGAAACTGTTAAGGCGCTGCGCAAGGATGTTTTGGCAAAATGCTACGGCGGAGACATAACCAGAAAGAAGAAGCTTCTGGAAAAGCAAAAGGAAGGCAAGAAGAGGATGAGACAGGTGGGTAATGTGGAAATACCTCAGAAAGCCTTTATGAGCGTTTTAAAGCTGGATGACGATTGATGTGAGCCTAAAGAGGTTCAAAGGTGGTATATGTACGGTGATATGGCAGGCAATATAATAATAAAGAGAGAACCGGGGTTATCCAGGCTTGGTCTGTATATCCATATACCTTTTTGCGTTAAGAAATGCGGATACTGTGATTTCCTGTCTGCACCCGCGGATGAAGACACTATCCGCATTTATTTTGATGCACTGCTTGCCGAGATTGGAAGCTATGACGGAAGAACGGAAGGATATTATGTCCCTACTATTTATATAGGAGGGGGAACTCCTTCTGCAGTCAGCCCGGATTATATCTGTGAAGTAATGAAGGCAGTACGAAGGGTGTTCCGGACAGGGATTAATATTACCGACGACAGTTATGATGCCGGGGATGTTGAGATTACCGTAGAAGCCAATCCTGGCACTGTAAACGGTGAGAAGCTGGCATTATACAAGGAAGCCGGAATAAACAGAATAAGCTTCGGACTCCAATCTGTACATGATCATGAGCTTAAGCTGCTTGGCAGGATCCATACCTATAAACAGTTTGAAGAAAATTACCGGCTTGCCCGAAGCTTAGGATACGGCAACATTAATATCGACCTTATCAGCGCACTTCCGGGACAGACAATTAACTCATGGGAGGAAACATTAAGGATAACAGCAGGATTAAGCCCGGAGCACATATCCGCCTACAGCCTTATTATAGAAGAGGGCACTCCATTCTATGATATATATAAAGGCAATGCTTCAGAGATTTCTTACGGATATCCTGATTTGCCCGATGAGGATACGGACCGTGCAATATATGCAATTACAAAGGATATTCTTAACGAGTATGGCTATCATCAATATGAAATATCCAATTATTCCAGGCCGGGATATATCTGCCGGCATAATGCATCATACTGGACAGGTATACAGTATCTTGGCATGGGGCTTGGCGCCTCATCACTTATAGAAAACACAAGGTTTAATAATACTGCCTCCTTATCAGAATATATTGGAGCGTGCAAAGAGTATTGCAAAAATGTAAAAAATGCACCATCAGGACAAAATTATCATTCCCTGCCCGGCACTGATAAAGGGATGCCGGATATTAACTGCCTGCTGCCTGATTTAACAGGAATAAGAAGGAATGTGGAGCATCTGCAGGTAAAGCAGCAAATGGAAGAATTTATGTTTCTGGGACTCAGGATGACGAAAGGAATTAGCAGGGATGCATTCTTAAAAAGGTTTAACATTCATGCGGACGAAATATACGGAGAAGTACTAAGGAAGCTTGAGTCGGGAGGCCTTATACTAAACGATGGCGACAACATCCGCCTTACCGGATATGGAACAGATATAAGCAATTATGTGCTCGCAGAATTCATGCTTAATTAAACGTTCAGAGTGCAATTATGTTACAGTAATAATGCTTTTAACTCTATTTTGCACAAAAATAAGTAAGATTATTAAGCGTTTTGTCCATATACACATAGAATGCTATTTGATAAAATAGAATAGTAATATTAGGCAGGTATGTCATAATGGGCTACCTGTCAATAGCATATAATATAATTAATGAGGAGGATACATACCATGAAGTTATTCAGGAAAGTTTTATCAGCAGTAGCTGTACTTGCACTTGTTGCTGCCGCTATACCTGCTAATGCAAAAGCTGCATCGAACGTTCTTGATTTTGAAGACGGCAAGCTTCCAGCAGCAGTTGATCTTGCTAAGAATTCCGACGGAACAATCGACGGCGATCCTGCCAATCTTTCTGTAGTTGATTTTGAAGGCTCGAAGAGATTGAGGATTGAGCCTACACAGAGCGGAATACCCAAGGTTAAGTTTAATGTTACACTTTTAGTCGGTGAGGAGAATATCGGCAAGGTTAAAGGTATTCAGTACGATCTGGTTATTGAGAAACCCGATGACACTACGACCACCTGGAACGGCGGTACCGTAGGCGGAGCCAATGCCGGAATTAACGGAGCATGGGTACAGGGTGTGGAATGGACCCTTCAGGATGATACCAAGAATATCTCCGATCCTACACCTTTAAAGACTACATTGAACGCAGATTTCGGATTTACAAATCCTGATGATGCATTCTTCATGTTCATGAACTGGGCTAATAACGGAGCTATCAACTACATTGACAATGTACAGCTTCTTGATGCCGACGGCAATCCTCTGCCTCTGAGCGGCCTGGATGCTGCTCCTGCAGCTGATACTGCTGCAGCTACAACCGCTCCTAAGACCGGTGTTCAGTCCTATGCTATAGTATTCGGTATCGGCGCAATTGCTATGCTGGGCGGCGCAGTAATATTCAGAAAGCGCAGGACCATCGAGGCATAATAATATAAGAATATAGATTAATATTTATCCCAAGGGATGCGTAAGCATCTATCAATTATGTTATTTTTCTTTCGAAATTATATGACAATACATATATAAATTACCCTTGACAAAAGGATATAGTAGTGCTATTTTATATCTAGATGTTAGCACTCTATCAAAGTGAGTGCTAATATAACTATAAGGGATTGAGGTGACAATATGCAGGAGCTTGAAGACAGGAAACTGAAAATCTTGCAGGCTATTATCCAGAACTATCTTGAAACCGGAGAGCCGGTAGGTTCAAGGACAATATCAAAGTACACCGACCTGAACTTGAGCTCCGCTACAATCCGCAATGAAATGTCAGATCTGGAGGATATGGGATATATTTTTCAGCCGCATACCTCGGCGGGTCGTGTACCTTCGGATAAAGGCTACCGGTTTTATGTAGATATGCTGTTGAAGGACAGGATTAAGGAAGTTGAGGATATGAAGAATATCCTCGTTGAAAAAGCCGATAAGCTTGAAAACCTTCTGCAGCAGGTAGCTAAGCTGCTTGCAGCCAATACCAATTATACTACTATGATTACTACGCCGCAGTACAAAAAGAGGGTTAAATTTATACAGCTTACAGAGCTTGATGAGAAGCAGCTGCTTGCGGTATTGGTATTTGAACGCAATATTGTAAAGAATAAAATCATTAATCTGTCGGTACCATTAAATAAGGAAATACTATTTAAGCTTAATATAGTATTGAATACCTTCCTGCAGGGACTGGATCTGGGGGAAATCAACCTTCCCGTCATAACCAAGATGAAAGAGCAGGCCGGAGAATACAGGGCGATAGTCAATGATATTCTGGATACAATCATGCAGGCTGTCAGCGAGGATGATGATATACAAATCTACACATCGGGAACCACCAATATATTAAAGTATCCTGAACTGAGCGACAGGGATAAGGCTTCAGAGCTGCTGTATACCCTGGAGGAAAAGAGATTGCTCACGGAATTAATCCAGGACAGGATTGAGGACGAGAATAACAGGGGCATTCAGGTATATATCGGTGATGAGACACCTGTAGAAACAATGAAGGATTGCGCAGTAGTAACGGCAACCTATGAGATTGAGGAAGGCGTTTACGGCAAGGTGGGTATAATAGGCCCGAAGAGAATGGATTATGAGAAGGTGGTAGGTACACTGCAGACTCTTATGATGCAGCTTGATGATATATTTAAAACAAATAATAAGACGTGAAAGGTGGTTAATTGGGATTGGAGGATTACGATAAGACAATTGAGGTAATAAAAGCAGCGATGCAGAAGGAGAGAGAAGAAAAACTCAATGGAAATGCCATGGATGCTGAGAAAAATAAAGCGGAGGAAGCAGCCGCTGAGGATGAAGCCTGCCGGGAGGATGCATGCGCTGAATGCGTAAATGATGAAAATGAGGAATCCGGCGGTGCGGCTGATTTAGAAGCTTCAGATAAAGAGACGGTTAAACCGGAAAAGCAGGGAAAGTCACTTTTGAAGGGCTCCAAAAGCAAGGAGCTTGCCGCAAAGGACGCGAAGATTGCAGAACTGACAGACCGGCTTATGAGGAATATGGCGGAGTTTGACAACTTCAGAAAGCGCACTGAAAGGGAAAAGTCCCAGATGTTCGAATTAGGAGCAAGGAGCATAATTGAGAAGATGCTTCCGATAATCGATAATTTTGAACGGGGGATGGCATCTTGCGGCGATGATAAAAGTAATGCGTTATATCAGGGCTTCGAGCTTATATACAAGCAGCTTACATCCGTTATGGAGGAGATAGGCGTAAAGCCCATAGATGCAGTTGGCAAGGAATTTGATCCGGCATATCATAATGCAGTTATGCACGGAGAGGATGAAAATTACGGAGAAAACATTGTTGCAGAGGAATTCCTAAAGGGTTATATGTACAATGATACCGTAATAAGACACAGCATGGTTAAGGTTGTTAACTAAGCAATTATTAATGACATAGAATTTTATTCATATAATTTTAGGAGGAAAATAGAATGGGAAAAATAATAGGCATTGATTTAGGCACCACAAACTCATGTGTTGCTGTTATGGAAGGCGGCAAGCCGGTTGTAATAGCCAATTCGGAGGGCTCCAGAACTACACCTTCGGTTGTCGCATTTACCAAAACAGGAGAAAGACTGATTGGAGAGCCTGCAAAGCGTCAGGCAGTCACCAATACAGATAGAACCATATCTTCAATAAAAAGGCATATGGGCACCGATTTCAGGATCAAAATAGATGAGAAGAGATTTTCTCCCCAGGAAATTTCGGCCATGATCCTTCAAAAGCTTAAGGCAGATGCTGAAAGCTATCTGGGTGAAAAGGTAACCGAAGCTGTCATAACCGTGCCGGCATATTTTAATGATGCTCAAAGGCAGGCAACAAAGGATGCAGGCAAGATTGCAGGCCTTGATGTAAAGAGAATCATCAATGAGCCGACAGCAGCAGCCCTTGCTTACGGCTTGGATAATGAGCATGAGCAGAAGATAATGGTATACGATCTCGGCGGCGGAACCTTTGACGTATCAATCATAGAGATTGGTGACGGAGTTATCGAGGTTCTGGCTACCTCCGGCGACAACAGGCTCGGCGGCGACGATTTCGACGACAGGGTTGTAAGGTACATGGTTGATGAATTCAAGAAGTCCGACGGAGTTGACTTGTCACTTGACAAGATGGCAATGCAGAGACTCAGAGAGGCTGCGGAGAAGGCTAAAAAGGAGCTGTCCACAGCTACGACAACTAACATAAACCTTCCTTTCATTACAGCTACAGCCGACGGACCTAAGCATTTTGACCTGAATCTGACCAGAGCAAAATTCGACGAGCTGACCCATGACCTTGTGGAAAGAACAGTCATACCCGTACAGAACGCTTTAAAGGATGCAGGAATTTCTGCTTCAGAGCTTAAGAAGGTACTGCTTGTGGGCGGTTCAACACGTATACCAGCAGTTCAGGATAAGGTTAAACAGCTTACAGGTCATGAGCCCAGCAAGTCCCTGAACCCTGACGAATGTGTTGCAATAGGGGCCTCAATTCAGGCAGGCAAGCTGGCAGGAGATGCCGGAGCAGGAGACATACTTCTTCTGGATGTCACCCCTCTGTCACTGTCAATTGAAACACTGGGCGGCATAGCCACAAGGCTGATTGAAAGGAATACAACCATTCCTACCAGGAAGAGTCAGATATTCTCAACAGCAGCAGATAACCAGACAGCAGTTGATNNATACATGTAGTACAGGGTGAAAGACAATTTGCCAAGGATAACAAGACCCTCGGCCAATTCCGTCTGGACGGAATTCCTCCGGCAAGGAGAGGCGTGCCTCAGATTGAGGTTACATTTGATATAGATGCAAACGGTATCGTTAATGTATCTGCCAAGGACCTTGGTACGGGACGTGAGCAGCATATTACAATTACCGCAAGCTCCAATCTTTCAGACGATGAAATTGACCGTGCAGTAAAAGAAGCCGCAGAATATGAGGCACAGGACAAGAGGCGCAAGGAAGCCGTTGATACAAGGAATGACGCAGACTCCCTGATATTCCAGACAGAAAAGGCTTTAAACGAGGTCGGAGACAAGATTAGCGACAGTGATAAGAAGACTGTTGAGGATGACCTTGCAAGATTGAAGGAGCTTGTTGAAAAATCTAATCCCGAGGTCATGAGCGAGGGAGAGGTGGCAGACATCAAGGCTGCCAAGGAGAAGCTCATGAATGATGCCCAGGCATTATTTGCAAAGCTTTATGAGCAGACATCAGGTACCGGAGCAGATCCCGGTGCAGGCGGCGCCGGCCCCGACATGTCAGGTACATCACAAACCTATGACGGTGATGTGGTGGACGGAGATTATAAGGAAGTATAAATAGGTAAATCTGTCCCAGAAGATTAACACAGGTTAACCTTCTGGGACATATCTGTAATCTCGGAAGAACATAAGGAATAAATGTATATAACTGATATACTAATATGGACATTAGTATATTGGCATTTATGTATATTTGCATATTTACATATTTGCAAATATCCTAATATACTAATATGAACATTAGTATATTGGCATTTAGGCATTAAAGCATATTAGTACAATAGGTATTAACCGGAATGCTTCCGGCGGGCATAATATGCCATTATTAATTATGTATTGGATGCTATAAGTTATGAAAGGTGAAGAATAGGATGGCGGATAAAAGGGATTATTATGAAGTCCTGGGAGTAAGCAAGAATGCAACAGAAGAAGAGCTGAAGAAAGCTTACAGACAGCTCGCCAAAAAATATCATCCGGATACCAATCCGGGAGATAAAAATGCGGAAGCAAAGTTTAAAGAAGCCTCCGAAGCTTACGCAGTACTCAGCGATCCGGAGAAGCGCAGGCAGTATGACCAGTTCGGACACGCTGCATTTGGAGAAGGATTTGGCGGGACCGGAGGCTTTGACTTTGGAAGCTTTGATATGGGGGATATCTTTGGTGATATATTTGGCGATCTGTTTGGAGGAGGCCGATCAAGACGTGCCAATAACGGGCCAATGCAGGGTGCCAATCTCAGGACTTCTGTCAGGATAAGCTTTGAAGATGCGGTATTTGGAACAGAAAAAGAGCTGGAGCTTAACCTTAAGGACGATTGCCCTACATGTAAGGGCAGCGGCGCAAAGCCGGGTACTTATCCTGAAACCTGCAGCAAATGCGGAGGAAAGGGACAGGTTGTTTATACACAGCAATCCCTCTTCGGAATGGTGCGTAATGTTCAGACATGTCCGGACTGCAGAGGAACAGGCAAGATAATAAAGGAAAAGTGCCAGGAATGCTATGGAACGGGTTATGTTGCAAGCAGAAAGAAGATAAAGGTTGGAATTCCTGCCGGTATAGACAGCGGTCAGAGCGTGAGAATAAGAGGCAAGGGAGAGCCGGGCACCAACGGAGGCCCGAGAGGTGATCTTCTGGTTGATGTGGAGGTTAGCAGGCATCCGATATTCCAGCGCCAGGATGTAGATATCTTTTCAACAGTTCCAATATCATATGCTACGGCCGTGTTGGGCGGTGAAATACGCATAAAGACAATTGACGGCGACGTGGTCTATAACGTAAAGCCGGGTACTCAGACAGACACTAAGGTCCGCCTGAAGGATAAGGGAGTGCCTACTCTCAGAAATAAGAATGTGAGGGGCGACCATTATGTAACACTTGTTGTGCAGGTGCCGACCGGCTTAAATTCGGAGCAGAAGGAGCTGCTCAGAAGATTTGACGAGGCTTTGACAGGAAAGCGTTCGGATACTGCCGAAGCTGAAAATGACAAGGATAAATCCAAGAGAAAATTTTGGAAGTAAAGAAATCAGGCCCCATGGATGAAATATATAAAAGAATTGACATCCATGGGGTTATTTATAGTCCGTCTTTGGACAAGACCCGGGCAGATGATTATTTTGCTTGTAAAATCGGGAAAATGTTATCAGATGCTTTACTAACATATATTAATACTCTAGGTTAGGAGGACGGTTGCTTACCTGCAGCCCGAAAGCGGAGGGTCAGGCAATCAAATGAAGCTATGAAGTGGATAAAAATCACCCTTGAGACTACAACAGAAGCCGTCGAGCTTATCAGCAGCATGCTGAGCGATCTGGGAATTGAAGGCGTTGAAATTGAGGACAAGGTGCCCTTGTCAAAGGAAGAGCAGGAAAGGCTTTTTATTGATATACCTGCAGAAACTGAGGCGGATGACGGTATAGCGCTGGTTAATTTTTATATAGACGAGTCTGCAGGGCTTAATGCCATCCTGGATAAAGTAAGGGCTGAACTGTCAAGCATGTCGGAGTATGTATCAATCGGAAGCGGGAAGCTTACCGTATCAGAAACGGAGGATAAAGACTGGATCAATAACTGGAAGCAGTTCTTTAAGCCCTTCAAGGTGTACGATAATATTGTGATCAAGCCGACCTGGGAGGAATATGAAAAAAGCAGTGAGGATGAGCTTGTGGTAGAGCTTGACCCGGGCATTTCCTTTGGCACCGGCTCACATGAAACTACTAAGCTTTGTATTACAGGCATAAAGAAATATTTAAAGCCCGGGATGACCATGCTTGATGCAGGAAGCGGAAGCGGCATATTATCGATAATAGCAAAAATGCTTGGGGCAGGAAGGGTAATAGGAATTGATATTGATGCCATTGCAGCATCATCAGCCGTAGAAAATGCAGGGGTAAATAATCTGGACACGTTGGTTCCTGCCGGTCCCGACGAGCTTTCCGATATATTATGCTCCGGCAATGACTGCCTTTGCTTTATGACCGGCAATATCCTTAAGGATGAAGCATTAATCAAGGCAATAGGTGAAGGCAGTCTTGATATTGCTGCGGCAAACATACTGGCAGAGGTCATAATACCCCTGACCGGAATTATAGGATATAACTTAAAGCCCGGAGGCATATTCATAACCTCAGGCATAATCAATACCGCCGGGACACAGGTAAGGGAAGCTCTGATCAGGAACGGATTCGACATAATTGAGGAGAACCGGATGAATGACTGGCTATCCTTTATTGCACGAAAATTATAAGCAGTATTAAAGAGTATTGCAGGAAGAATGCCGGTAAAAATTCTTCCTGCAACCTGTTTTAAAATGTTTTATTAATATGTTTTGACTTAAATAAGGGTTGAACATTTGTTCGTAATATGCTATAATAATCAAGCGGGTAAAATATAACAAGTTTGGAAGGATTATTAATGCACAGGTTTTATGCAACTTGCAGAGATATCAGGGATAATATAATAACTATACGGGGATTCGACGTTAATCATATAAGGAATGTCCTGCGCATGCGCAAGGGCGATGAGCTCATAATATGTGATGGACAAGGGAAAGATTACTATTGTATAATTGATTCGGCTGACGGGGAGGCCGTCTCGGCACAGATCATTTCATCGGTTCAGTCCGACAGGGAGCTTCCTTCTAAGATTACACTTTTTCAGGGGCTTCCGAAGGCCGATAAGATGGAGCAAATAATACAAAAAGCCGTGGAGCTTGGAGTATATGAGATTATTCCGGTGATGACCGCAAGAAGTATCGTCAAGCTGGACGATAAGAAAAGAGAAGCCATGAAGCTTAAGCGCTGGCAGGCAATAGCCGAAAGCGCCGCAAAGCAATCCCAAAGAGGCATAATACCTGTGGTAGGTGCAGTAACAGACTTTAAGGCCGCACTTGAACAGACCAAAGCAATGGATATGGCTATAATTCCATATGAGAATGAAAGGGGCATGAAAGCAACAAGAGCTGTCATGGACAGCCTTGCAGGATATAAGACTATAGGGGTGTTTATAGGTCCCGAGGGAGGCTTTGAGGAGCAGGAGGTAAGCCTTGCCAAGGACTCAGGCATTATTCCGGTATCCCTGGGAAGGAGGATATTACGAACTGAAACGGCCGGAATATGCGCATTATCAATGATGCTGCTTATGCTTGAGGATTAAGCGGCATAGTGTATTGGGAGGTAAGTAATATATGGAAATACAGTTATGGAGAGAAATTCTTGATCCTTATTACCTTGCTGTTAATGAGCTGATAGTTAAGTTCAACCATATAATTGAGGAATACAAGCATGCGGGAACCTATTCCCCGATTGAGCTTGTGACCGGCAGGGTCAAGACAATTTCCAGTATACTTGAGAAGGCACACAAGAAGAACCTTAGTCTTGACAACTTTGAGGAGAATATAGACGATATAGCAGGAATTCGTATAATATGCCAGTTTGTAGAGGATATCTACAAGGTTGTGGACATAATCAGAAAACGTTCCGACATGCGGATTAAATGTGAAAAGGATTATATCAAGAATATGAAGGAGAGCGGATACCGTTCTTATCATATTATTGCTTATTATAATGTTGAGACCTTAAATGGTACGAAGGAGCTGCAGGTGGAGATACAGATAAGGACTCTCGCCATGAACTTCTGGGCTACCATAGAGCATTCCCTTAGATATAAGTATAAGCAGAACATGCCTGATAATATAAGGGAAAGGCTTTCGGCAGCATCGGATGCCGTGCTTAAGCTGGATATGGAGATGAGTTCTGTACGTGATGAGATCATGGATGCCCAGAGTTCCTTTACTATCAAGGCAAACATTGTTGCTGACATACTGACGAGCATACAGAACTTATATGAGGTTGCCAATAAGCAGGAAGTTAAGAAGATACAGGATGAGTTCTTCAGGATATACCAGGGAGGCGACCTGTCACAGCTAGAGAAGTTCTACAGGGAGCTGGATTGTATTGCACAGAGGTATCGGGCACAAAGCCTGCGATAGACAAATGTAATATCGGAGTGATTAAATGAATTTGCCGGTAGAGTTTATGGACAGAATGAGAAGGTTGTTAGGGGAGGAATTTGAAGAGTTCATAAGTAACTATTCAAAGCCTTACCTTGGAGGTATTCGTGTTAATACTGCGAGGATTTCCCCTGATGAATTCAAAAAAATCTGTCCATTTAAATTGAAAAGAATACCATGGATTCACAATGGTTATTATTACGAGGAAGATACCCAGCCTGCAAGGCACCCGCATTATTATGCCGGGCTGTATTATATACAGGAGCCTAGCGCAATGACGCCGGCAAGCCTGCTTCCCGTAACCCCGGGAGATAAAATATTGGATCTGTGTGCAGCACCGGGCGGAAAGAGTACGGAGCTTGGGGCAAGGCTTAAGGGAAAGGGCATGTTGGTTGCCAATGACATAAGCGTCTCAAGAGCCAGAGCCTTGATAAAAAATATTGAGCTGTTCGGAATTAGCAATGCAATTATAATGTCCGAAGATCCCAAAAGGCTGGTTGGGCATTTTTATGAATATTTTGATAAGATACTTGTTGATGCTCCCTGCTCGGGGGAAGGTATGTTCAGAAAAAGCCCTGCAATCATGAAGAACTGGGAGCAGTACGGCGTGGATTATTATAACAGGCTGCAAAAGGATATTATCATATCGGCTGCTCAGATGCTTAAGCCCGGGGGATATATGCTGTACTCAACCTGCACCTTTTCACCGGAGGAGAATGAGGGTACGATATCATATCTTCTGGATAAATTTCCGGAGTTTAGGGTGGTTGATGCACTTCATACGGAACATTATGAGAATGGGTCTGTTTCATACGAAGGCTTTTGCAAAGGCAGGCCGGATTGGGTTGAAGGCGGCAGGCCTGAGCTTAAGAATTGTATAAGGCTATGGCCGCACCGTATTGATGCGGAAGGCCATTTCATTGCACTGCTTAAGAAGGAAGCATCCATCCCTGGGCAGGAGGATGAATCATCGGCTGCAGTTCAGATGAATACAGGAAATAGTAGTAATAAAAATATTATGTCAACTTTTTATATGCCTTCATCTAATAAAGGCAAAGCCTGCGTTGGCAAAGGTACTGCCATAGGCAAAGGTATTGCCATAGGCAAAGGTACTGCCATTGGCAAAGGTACTGCCATAGGCAAAGGTATTGCCATAGGCAAAGATATTGCNNTAGGCAAAGATATTGCCATAGGCAGGGAAGCTGCCGAAAGGGCATTTGAGTTTATTAAGGACATAATGCTTATGAATGGTAGTCATTTGCTTGATCAGAAAGACAGGTTCAAGATAAGAGAGGACAAGCTGTACATGGTACCGGAAGGGAATTATGATCTATCAGGGCTGCGCATTCTCAGGGAAGGACTTTTGCTGGGCGAGTTGAAAAAAGACAGATTCGAACCGTCCCAGGCGCTTGCCAACGCTCTGGACTATCACGGATGGTCCAGATGCATAGATCTTGCATCCTCCTCCGGGAATGTAATAAGATATCTGAAATGCGAATCAATAGTTCCGGAAGGGCATCCGGAGGATGGATGGCACCTTGTATGCTCCGACGGTTATCCGTTGGGATGGTGCAAAATAACCGGAGGAGTCTTCAAGAACAAATATCCCCCCGGCTGGCGTTGGATGTAGAATTTAGTAAAGCATCCGCCTGGCGGATGATGGATATAGATGTCAGGCAACGTATATAGAATAAAGTTAAAC
>DCTS01000054.1:13902-14119 GCA_002329645.1 Lachnoclostridium sp. UBA1434
GGCATCCGCCTATGAACGGAAACGTGATAGAATTATTCATCTTAGAAATAGGGAGATTTATTATGCTTAAGGATATAAAGGCTGTTATATTTGATTTGGACGGAACACTTATAGATTCCATGTGGATATGGAAGGATATAGATATAGAATATTTGCGGCGTTTCGGAATTGATTTTCCGGAGGATTTGCAAGCTGCAATTGAGGGAATGAGCTTTTC